>NZ_JBFRFA010000009.1:0-127627 GCF_052114585.1 Pedococcus sp. 2YAF34 | reverse complement strand
CGCCGGCGTCGCGCCCGGGGCACCCGGCACACCCGGTGCACCCGGTGCACCTGCCGGGACGAGCACCGCGCCGGGCCCGGGGGCCGCGCGCCATACCCCGTCGGTCTCCGCCTCGGTCTCCCCCGCCCCCTCGCCCTCGCCCTCCACGGCCACCGGCTCCCCGAGGCAGCGTCCCGCACCCAGCCGGGTCACGACGGACCAGCCGTCGACCGCCCAACGTGCCGTGAACAGCAACCCCTCGGCCGGCCACCAGCTCACGGGTGGGGCCCCGGCCACCGGGGCCGCACCGTCGCAGGCGGCGAGGTTCTGCACGTCCTGCGGGGCACGGCTCGCGGCAGGGCACCGATTCTGCGGCCGCTGCGGCGCGCCGGCCGGGGGCCAGGGAAGCCCGTGATGGAGTTCGCGCCGGGCGCCGAGATCGCCGGCTACCGCATCGAGTCCGTCATCGGCCGCGGAGGCATGGCCGTCGTCTACCGGGCCGAGGACAGTCGCCTGGGTCGCAAGGTGGCGCTCAAGCTCCTCGCGCCGGTCCTGGCCCAGAACCAGCACTTCCAGCAGCGGTTCATCCGCGAGTCCCGGTTGGCGGCCTCGCTCGACCACCCCAACATCGTGCCCATCTACGAGGCCGGCGAGTCGGACGGGCACCTGTTCATCGCCATGCGCTACGTCCCGGGCAGCGACCTCAAGGCGGTGCTCGCGCACGAACAGCGCCTGTCCCAGGCCCGCCTGCTGCGGCTGTTCGTGCAGATCGGGGACGCCCTGGACGCCGCCCACCTCCTCGGACTCGTCCACCGGGACGTGAAGCCCGGCAACATCCTCGTGAGCTCGGTGGTCGAGCACTCGGGCCACGCCCGCCCCGACCACGTCTACCTGACGGACTTCGGCCTCACGAAGCGCACGTCGTCTCTGTCGGGGTCGCTCACCGACACCGGGCACTTCCTCGGGACCGTCGACTACGTGTCACCGGAGCAGATCCAGGGCGGCCCGCTCAGCCCGGCGACCGACACCTACGCGCTCGGGTGCGTGCTGTACGAGTGCCTCACCGGCCAGCTGCCGTTCAACCGTGACGACGACGCCGCGGTCCTGTGGGCCCACCTCGTGGAGGCTCCTCCGCCCGTCACGGCCGCCCGCCCCGACCTGTCCCCCGCCGTCGACGACGTGGTGAACCGGGCCATGGCCAAGGCGCCCGAGGACCGCTACGACTCCTGCAGCGACCTCATGCGCGACCTCGAGCAGGCGCTGGAGGCCGGCACCGACTTCGCCGGCCTCGACAGCGCCTCGGCCCGCCCCGCGGCCCGGCACCGCCGCGCCACCGGCGCCGACCTCGCCGGCCTGCCCAGGGAGCGGGCGGGCTCCCCGCTCCCCGTCGAGACGGCGCCCCCGCCCCCGGTCGACCCTGATGCCACCCGGGGCTGGGTCTCCCACCCGTCGCTGCCGCCCGGGGCGATGGAGCCACCTCGCTGGCCCCGACCCGGCGACGACGCGTATGCGGCGCCGGAGGCCCCGGACGAGACCGGCGGCCTCCCGGGGTACGACGCCGTGGACCAGGACGTGGCCCAGGAAGCGAACCAGTACGGCGACCAGTACGGCGACCAGGACGGGGACCAGGACGGGGACCATGACGCCTACGACGACTCGTACGCCGAGGCACCCGAGCGCGACCCGGCCGAGGCAGTTGTCACGGAGCCGGCCACCCAGCGTCCCCGCCGATCCGCCGGGGGGTCAGCGGCGAGGTCAACCGGGGGGCGGCGCCGGTGGCTGCTCCCCGCCGCGCTGCTCGTGGTGCTCGCGCTCGTGGCCGCGTCGGCGGCATACCTCGTGCGGTCCAGGCAGCCGGAGGCGCTCATCACGTTCACGGCCTCGAGCCAGGACTCCGCCGTCGGGTTCTCCATCGACCACCCGGACACCTGGGGCAAGGCGTCGAGTGGCAACGAGTTCATGCTCGCGCCGAGGGCCAGCCAGCTCGCCGACGTGTTCACCGGACAGGGCGGCTGGGGCGCCGCGCGCGATGTCATCAGGAGCTCGCCCTCCGACGCCATCGGCCTCTACGCCACATCCAGCACGACGCCGCTGGAACCGACCGGCACCGTCCTGCAGGACTGGATCGGCCAGAGCCTGCAGAACTCGAGCGTCAGCGGGCTGTCGTCGCCGACCCCCACCACGATCGGGACGCTGCGCGGCTACGTGCTGGAGGGCGACCTGAAGGACGTCCAGGCTCCCGACACCACGCTCCACGCGATCTTCGACGTCGTGGTGGTGCCGTCGAAGGGCACGCTGGTCCTGACGTTCCTCGCGCCGCCACAGCAGGTCGACAAGCAACGACAGCTCTTCGACCGCATGCTGGGCACGGTGAAGCTGCTCGGCTGAGGGGCCCTGCCCCATACCGACCTGCAGTCACCCCTGCCGGCCTGCCGAAGCCTTGTCGACCGCCGCGCCCTCATCGAGGCAGGCGGCGACCTCCTCGAGCAGCGCACGGACCTCCCCCGGACGGGCGCTGTGCAGCCGGTTGGGCCGCCGCGCCGCGATCTTGAGCAGCAGGGCCGCCTCGTAGACGTGGCTGCGACGCAGGGCCCCGTCGAGCTCGTCCTGGCCCATCCCCCGAGCCCTCGCCGCCGACGCGTAGGCCGTCAGGAAGGTCGCCGCGGCGTCCTCGAACCACGCGCGGGTGCCCGCGCGGTGGTACCAGAGGCCGGGAGGACGCAGGTAGGCCAGGAAGTAGCCGAGGTCCAGGGCCTGGTCGGCCAGGCAGAACTGGTCGAAGTCGACGAGGAGCACCGCACCGTCGCGGTGGAGCAGCTGGCTCGGCTTGTACGAGCCGTGGGAGGGCCGGAACCCTTGCGGTGTCGAGCTCTCCAGCGCGGCGCGGACGGCGCGCCCCAGAGCTGCCGCCCGGTCCGCCAGCTCGGGCACGTACCGCCCGATGCTGGCCGCTCGGTTGACGGCCTTGACCGCCTCCTGGGCGCCGGTGCGCTGCGGGGTCTCGGGCTGGGCGGTGCCACCGAGGTGGAGGTCGGCGAGCGCCGCGGCAGCAGCCTCGACCGCCGCGTGGGCCGAGACCGCCCCCATCCGGACCACCTCGGTGCCCATCACCGTGGGTGGCGTGTCCGAGGCACTGCCGAGGTCCTCGGTCAGCACCAGCGGCAGCGGGTCGACCGACCCCAGCGGGCGCGGGGCCCACGGCCGGTCGCCCTGCAGCGACCACAGCCGCTCCGCCAGGGTCGTGGCGTCGTGGGCCTGCTCGACGGTGCGGTAGAGCTTGCCGATGACCGAGCCCGTGAACCGCCCTCCGGCGGAGCCCTGTCCCTCCAGCCGGTAGCGGAGCACGCAACGGTCGCCCGGCTTGTAGCGCAACGGAACTGCCGACACCGCTCGCAGCTCGACCTCCTCGGATCCGTCGGCGCTGAGCACTGCGGCCAGGGCCGTCCACACCGGGTCTCCGGGGACCGGGTGCACGGCCGCTTCCAGACCGGGCAGGCGCTCGTCGTGGGGGAAGCGCTGGATCGTCACGCCCAGCCGGTCGATGTGCACGACGCTGCCGTCCGCGTCGGCGAGGTAGGTGGGATCGGCGGTGACACTCACCGCGGAAACCCTTCCTGTCGTGGCCTTTTCGTGTCCTGGTGCGGCCGTCTGGTGCCCCGCTGCGGCGGTCTCGTCGACGGTGACCGTGTACATCTCCTCCCTGGCGTCGCCGTACACCGCCACCAGCCCTCGCCCCGGCTTGCGCCGCAGGTAGCGCAGTGCCGGACGCGGGTGGGCCGGGTCGGTGTGCAGCACGTCGTCGAGCAGGGCGGCGACGCCGACCGGCGTGGGCCACGAGGTGTTGGTGGTGGTGGTGGTGGTGGTCATGACGCGATCCTCCTGGTGGTGTCGAGGGACTCGAGGTGGGCGACCAGGCTCTCCACGGGGCGGTGCGCCCCCTGGAAGCCCGGGAAGGCGTTGACGTCGATGACAAAGGGCCGGCCGTCCTTGACCACGACGTCTGCGCCGAAGAGGTCGAGGCCGAGCGCCGCTCCTGCCGCAGAGGCCGCGTGGGACCAGGCTGCCGGGAGGTCGGACGCGCCGAGCGCCACGTCCTGGGACTTGTCGCACACCTCCAGCGCCGCGGCGCGTCGCGCTGCCGAGAGGTGTCCGCCGATGAACCAGAACTTGACGTCGTAGCCGTCGTTGTCGATGTACTCCTGGGCGATGACCGGCTCCTGGCCCCACTGGGGCAGCAGTGCACGCAGCTCATGCACGTCGCGCACGAGGCGCACGAGGTCACCTCGGCGGCTGGTGCGGCTCTTGACGACCAGCGGCCACGGCAGCGTGCCGGCCTCGGCCTCCAGGGACATCTCCTCCAGCGTGGCACAGCGCCACGACCTTGGGGAGGGCACGCCGTGGGCCTCGAGCCGGTCGGCCATCTCCCACCGGTCGAGCGCTGCCTCGGTGGCCTCCGGGCTGTTGACCACCAGCGCTCCCCGCTGCTGCGCCCGGCGCGCGATCGTCCTCGCCCGCGCCGACCGCGACTTGAGCAGGTACAGGTCGGCGACGCCGCCGGGCTCGTCGTCCACCGGGGCGGACGACTCGACGTCCTTCGTGGTGACCGTGTGGCGCTCGGCGAGCACCTCCATCACCGAGGTGAGGACCGGGCTGGTGCTCGGCCCGGTCAACAGGCAGATCCTCATGCTGACGCCTCCATCAGGTTCGACACGGGTGCGGAGTCCTGGGCTGCGGCCGCGGAGCGGCGAGCCAGGCGCAGTACGGTGCGTGCGAGCTTGCGCGCCACGTCCGGGACGCCGCCGAAGCTCGGGAAGTCGTTGACGTCCAGGACGACCCAGCCGTGGCGGGTCTGCACGACGTCGAGGCCGTAGATGTCGAGGCCGAACGCCTCGCCGACGGCCAGGGTCAGGGCACGCAGCTCGGGGGTGACGGGGACCAGCTCCTCGACCACCTCCGTCGAGCGGTGCAGCGGCGACTGGCGGACGGCGGCGAAGACCTCGTCACCGGTGTTGTAGAGCTTGACGTCGTGCCCCGGGTTGGGCAGGTAGGGCTGGACCAGCAGGTAGCCGCTGTCGTCGAGGTCGACCTCGTCGAGCTGCTCGGGGCTGTCGACCCGCACGATCCGCTCGCACGAGCTCCCGTTGTTCGGCTTGACCACCAGCGGGAACAGTCCACGGGGCACCTGGTGCAGCAGGTCCGACCGTGAGGCGAAGAACGTTGCGGGGAAGGGGATTCCAGCAGCACGGGCCACGCTCGCCGCCACGACCTTGTCGCGGGCGAGGCGGATGGCCCGGTAGTCGTTCACCGTGCGCAGCCCGGCCGCACCGACGGCCTCGAGGATGCTCAGCCCGGGGCCCGAGGACACGGTCTTGAGCACGTAGGCGTCGTAGGCGCCGTGGCTCGCGGTGAGGCCGGAGATGTCGGCGAGCATCGCGTGGGGACGCAGGACGTCCACCTCGTGTCCCCAGCTCGAGAGCACGTCGGCGACGACGGACGGCATCACGTCGTTCTCGTACTTCTCCTCGACGATGAAGCAGAGCCGGGCCGGGGAGGTGAGCGCCGGTCCCTTGACGGTCTGCATGACCGAGGACACGCTGCCTCGCACTGCCGTGCTGCTCCTGCCTGAACCAGACATCTGAGCCTCTTTCTCCGGGTGGTCGGGTCGGCCTTGCTGGCCTGTGCTCCGACTCTGGCCCCTGCGAGCGCGCCTCCCCAGACACCCCAGGGCTGGGCCGCCGCCGCTGCAGGTGTGCCTGCTCCCACCCCTTGGTGGGCGGCCTGGTGGGTGGCCTGGTCGACAGGCTCGGCGGCGTCCACCCTGGGTGTGGCCGGCCCACCCCTGCGTCGTGGCCGGGCCACCCCTGCGGTGCGTTCCGGGTGCCCGCACCCCGGGGCAAGGTCGGTGGTGCGGCCAGCCGGCCGCTCGGACGAGGAAGTGGTGAGCAGCGTGGACACAGCACCGCGAAGGCCCGGTCTCAGCGTGGTGGCCTCCCGGCCCTCGCCGGCTCCCTCCCGTGACGCCGTACGTCGCGGGGCTCCGTCGCCGGCCGGGTCGCCGGCCGGATCGCTGGCCGGATCGCGGGCCCGGTCGTCGGCCTTGTCGACGGCCTGGACGTCGGCCTGGTCGACCGGGGTGCGCGGGCGGGGTCGCTCGCAGGTCCGGACCACGTCGCTGCACCGGCGCCGGACGCCGGGAGCACCACCGCTGGTCCTCGGTCACCGCGGCAGCAGCTCCCCCACCTGCCGCGAGAACTCGGTCGGCGCGGTGCTGGGTGCGATGGCCCACGGCGCGGACGGCGTGGAGGTCGACGTGCGCCTGACCGCCGACGGTGTCCTGGTCTGCAGCCACGACGCGGTGGTCGCCACGGCGCTCGGTCGCGAGCTCGTCGTGGCCCGGACCGCCGCAGCCGAGCTGGTGGCCCGGGCCGCGACCCCACACGGCCGGCTCGCCACCCTGTCCGAGGTGCTGTCCGCCCTCGCAGACCGGGGCACCACCGACGTGGTCGTCGAGGCCAAGCCGGTCGACGACCAGGTGGCTGCGTTCCGGACCGCCCGCGCGCTGGCGGCCCTGCTCGTCCCGCTCAGCACGTCGATGGGGGTGACGGTCTCGTCGTTCGACGCGCTCCTGCTCGGGGCCGTCCGCCGGACCGTGTTCGGCAGCCGGCTGCGCACCGCGCTGCTGGGCCACGAGGGCGAGTCCGCGGTGGCGGTCCTGCGCCGGGTCGTCGACGCGGGGCACGACGAGGCCCACCTGAGCCTGCGCATGCTGCGCCAGTCCCCGCACGTCGTCCGGATGGCGCACCACCGCGGCATCTCCGTCACGGCGTGGACCGTCAACGGTGCCGAGCTCGCCGAGGTGGCGTCCCTCGGTGTGGACGCCCTGATCACCGACGACGTCGCCGCGGCGCGCACCGTGCTGGACCGCTCCACGCCGGTGACCGCCTTGGGGATGGTTGGAGGAACCGCGTGCTGAGGCGGGAGCCGCGGTCTACCGTGGACGGCGTGGGAGGTGTCTCATGGAGCACGAGCCGGAACCGGACAGGGGAACCACCGCAGGCGCACCGGCCCAGGGGTTGGGCGACGTCGGGTGGGCGCAGGGCTGTGCCCTGTTCTACCGCGACGACGAGGGGTCGCTGCAGGTGGTCTCCCTCGAGCCGGTGACCTCGGTGACCATCGGCCGCGGGTCGGGGTGCGACCTGCGCGTGCCCTGGGACGAGAGCGTCTCGCGCGTGCACGCCGAGCTGGTCCGGGTGGGACAGCACTGGACGGTCGTGGACGACGGCCTCTCCCGCAACGGCACGTTCCTCAACGGTGAGCGGGTCAGCGGTCGGCGACGGCTGCACGACGGCGACACCTTCGTGGTGGGCGACACCTCGTTCAGCTTCCGCGACATCCGCGCCGGCACCTCCCAGCTCACCAGCGTCCAGGCCGAGGTCCTCACGACCGCGTCGCTGTCACCCACCCAGCGCAACATCCTCACCTCGCTGTGCCGGCCCTACAAGCAGGAGGGCGCGTATGCCACGCCGGCGTCCAACCTGCAGATCGCCGGCGAGCTCTTCCTGAGCGTCGACGCGGTCAAGACCCAGCTGCGCACGCTCTTCCAGAAGTTCCACATCGAGGACCTCCCCCAGAACCAGAAGCGGGCGAAGCTCGTCGAGCGTGCCTTCGCCCTGGGCCTGGTCACCCGCCGCGACCTCTAGACCCGGCCGGCGACTGCGACCGTGACTGCGGCCGCGACCGTGGCTGCGGCTGGACGTGGAACAGGCCAGGCGCCCCGAGGGGCGCCTGACCTGTTCTGCTGGCTTCGTCTGCGCCGGGCACCCGGCGCGACCGGCTCAGTCGAGGTAGTCGCGCAGCACCTGCGAGCGGCTCGGGTGGCGCAGCTTGCTCATCGTCTTGGACTCGATCTGGCGGATCCGCTCGCGGGTCACGCCGTAGACCTTGCCGATCTCGTCGAGGGTCTTCGGCTGTCCGTCGGTGAGGCCGAAGCGCATCGAGACCACACCGGCCTCACGCTCGGAGAGGGTGTCGAGCACCGAGTGCAGCTGCTCCTGCAGGAGCGTGAAGCTCACGGCGTCGGCGGGCACGACGGCCTCGGAGTCCTCGATGAGGTCACCGAACTCGCTGTCGCCGTCCTCGCCGAGGGGCGTGTGCAGGGAGATGGGCTCGCGACCGTACTTCTGGACCTCGACGACCTTCTCCGGGGTCATGTCGAGCTCCTTGGCGAGCTCCTCCGGCGTGGGCTCGCGCCCGAGGTCCTGCAGCATCTGGCGCTGCACGCGGGCCAGCTTGTTGATGACCTCGACCATGTGCACCGGGATGCGGATGGTGCGGGCCTGGTCGGCCATGGCGCGGGTGATCGCCTGGCGGATCCACCACGTCGCGTACGTCGAGAACTTGTAGCCCTTGGTGTAGTCGAACTTCTCGACCGCACGGATCAGGCCGAGGTTGCCCTCCTGGATGAGGTCGAGGAAGAGCATGCCGCGACCGGTGTAGCGCTTGGCGAGGGAGACCACGAGGCGCAGGTTGGCCTCGAGCAGGTGGTTCTTGGCCTTCTTGCCGTCCTGGGCGATCCACCACAGCTCGCGCTTGAGCTTCATGTCGATCTTGTCGCCGGAGTTGAGGCGCTCCTCGGCGAACAGGCCGGCCTCGATGCGCTTGGCGAGCTCGACCTCCTGCTCGGCGTTGAGGAGGGCGACCTTGCCGATCTGCTTGAGGTAGTCCTTGACCGGGTCGGCGGTGGCGCCGGCGGTCACGACCTGCTGGACCGGGGCGTCGTCCTCGTCGTCGTCGCGCAGCACGAACCCGGAGGAGGACTCGTCCTCCTCGGTGTCCTTCTTGGTGGCGTCCTCGGTCTCGTCCTCGACCACGACGTCCTCGAGCTCGGACTCGACGACGTCGGTGGGCTCGGCGTCCTCCTCGTCGGCGTCGTCGGCCCCACCCTTGACCTGGTCGTCCTGGGGGCCGGCCTTGGCCGCGGTCGCCTTGGCCGCAGCCTTCTTCGTGGCGGGCTTGGCGGGCTCGGCCGCGGCAGCTGCCGCCTTCTTCGTCGTGGTCGCCTTGGCCACGGTCTTGGTGGCCGGCTTGGCGGCGGACTTCGCAGCGGTCTTGGCTGCCGGCGCGTCGGTCTTGGCGGCCGGGGTGCCCGCAGCGGCCTTCTTCGCAGCCGGCTTGGCGGCCTTCTTGGCCGTGGCCGTGGCGGTACGCCGCGTGGTGGTCGCTGCGACGGCGCGGCTGGCGGTGGCGGCGTCGAGGGTGACCGTGATGCCCTGCTCGTCCAGGGAGCGCAGGACCGCCTTCATCCGCTTGGGAGCCACCTCGGCCCCCTCGAGGGCCTCACGCAGCGCACCACTGTCGACAGAGCCGTTGGTGCGGCCCTGCATGAGCAGCTGCTGCAGCGCAGGGTGGGAGAACTCGGCGGGGAGAGACGGAGCGGGGCTCGCAGCCTTCTTGGACACAGGCGACACGGACTACCTTTCGTCGCGGGATCGCGGCACGGCGCACGCCATCACAGGCGTGATCGGACACGCCTGGGACAACAACTGCGGGAGCGGAAGTATTGCCAAGACCGCGCGTTGCTGACCCTTGCGCGACCTCGTTCCGGACATTGTAAAACGAGATGCCCCGCAAACTTGCATCCGTGCTCGAAATCGGCGCGGAACCGCTCAGGCGTCGGCCTTGACCGCCAGCACGGGGCACGACGCGTCGAGCAGGATGCGCTGCGCGTTGGAGCCCAGGATGAGCTTGCCGACCGGCGTGCGCCGGCGCAGGCCGATGACGATGAACTCCGCCTGCTCTTCCTCGGCGACGGCGATGAGGTCCTCGGCGGGCTCGTTGCCGCGCACCAGCTGGCGCACCTCGTGCTCGAGACCCTCGCCGTCGAGCTCGGACTGGATGCGCGTCAGCTCGGTCTCGAAGCGCTGCGCCTCCTGCGCGTCGAAGTCCCGCCCACCACGCTGGGAGTTGATGACGATGAGCTTGGACTTGCGCAACAGCGACTCGTCCGCCGCGCGCCGCAGCGCCGCACGCCCTTCCTTCGTCGGGACATACCCCACAACGATGGCCACGGGAACCTCCTCGTTCGTCGACGTCCGCGGCAGGGGCCGCGCGGCACAGACGCTATCGGAAAACCCGAGGTCAGGCAGGAGAGGTGAGCACGCGCTCGATGACGGCGCCCACCTGGTCGAGCTCGATGAGGAACCCGTCGTGGCCGTAGTCGGACCGCACGGTGTGCAGCGTGGCCCCGGCGACGCCGTCGCTGATCTCCCGGGAGAGCCGCGGTGGGTAGAGCCGGTCGGAGTCGACGGCCACCACGACCACGTCGGCGGTCACGCGGGCCAGGGCGGCGTCCACGCCGCCGCGCCCACGGCCGACGTCGTGTGAGTTCATCGCCTCGGTGAGGACGAGGTAGGAGTTGGCGTCGAAGCGGCCCGCGAGCTTGCCCGCGTGGTGGTCGAGGTAGGACTCGACGGCATAGCGCCCGCTCCCGCCCAGCGGCTCCTCCTCACCCTGGGGCTCGCGACCGAACCGCTCGTGCAGCTCGAGCTCGCTGCGGTAGGTCACGTGGGCGATCCGGCGCGCGATGCCCAGGCCGGCGTCCGGGCCCGCGAGCTCGTCGTAGTAGTCGCCCCCCCGGTAGTGCGGGTCGGACCGGATGGCCAGCAGCTGGGCCTGGCACCAGGCGATCTGCTCCGCAGTGGCGTAGGCCGTGCTGGCGAGCACCACGGCCCGGTCCACCCGCGAGGGGTGGGTGACGGCCCACTCCAGGGCCCTCATGCCGCCCATCGATCCGCCCAGCACGAGGTGCCACCGCTCGATACCCAGCCGGTCGGCGAGGAGGGTCTCGACCTGCACCTGGTCGCGGACGGTGACGAACGGGAACCTGCTCCCCCACGCCCGGCCGTCCGGCGCCGCGGACGACGGACCCGTCGTGCCCTGGCAGCCGCCGAGGACATTGGAGGCGACGACGAACCACCGGTCGGTGTCGAGCGGGCGCCCCGGCCCGACCAGGCCGTCCCACCACCCCGGCGTCGGGTGGCCCGGACCCGCCTCGCCGACGACGTGCGCGTCGCCGGTGAGCGCGTGCTCGACGAGGATGGCGTTGTCACCGGCGGCGTTGAGCTCGCCCCACGTCTCGTAGGCCACGGTGACGTCGGGCAGCACCCCGCCGCGCTCGAGCTCGACCGCCCCCAGGCCGACGAAGTGGCGCCGTCCCGGAGGGTCGCCCTGTCGCCAGGCGCCAGAGGTCGTCGGCGGACGGGAGGTCGTCGTCATGGTGGTGCTCCTGGGGCATCGCGCTTGCCGCCCAGAACAGGGTCGGCCAGGTCCTCACCCGGGGCACCCCACCGCGAGGAGGGTTGCCGCCCAGCAAGCCGGGGCTTGGCACTGGGACTCATCACCTGGGCCCATCATACGAGCCGCTCCCCCGGGCGTCCGGCGCGTCCGGACACTGGACCGCTCCTCTGGAGCGCCTCTCTGACCTGTCCTGAGGCCCACCTCAGGACACCCCCTGGTGGCCCCCCCTGGACGCCGACCGAGACCCGGACCACCCCGTCAGGCGGGCACGCCCGTGGACGGCCCCACCGGTTCCGTCGGCGAGCGCAACCCGAGGTCGACCATCCGTTCGAGCAGCCGCGCGAGCCGGTAGCCGGGCTCGTGCTCCAGCGCCCGGTCGAGCGCCACCCGGGTCAGCGCGCCGTCGCCGAGCCACCACGCGTAGTTGGCCAGGACCGTCAGCACCGGCGCGGCGAGGTCGTCGGGCACCGATCGCACCACCCACTGCAGCCGCGCCAGCAGCCGCCGGCCCGCGACCACCGACGCGCCGTCGCCGCCCGCACGGTCGGCCCACACCGCCGCAGGAAGGCTGGTGGCCACCGCGTCGGCGAGGTCGTCCGGGAGCAGCTCGAGCGGGAGGGTCCCCGGACAGAGCCAGGCGATGACGGCATCCCTCAGCCCGACGTCGAGCAGGCTGTCGACGAGGTCGGCGACCTCCCGCGCCGTGAGCGACTCCACCGCTCTGGCTCCCACCCCGACGTCGAGGACGACCGCCCAGGTGGAGAGTCGGCGAAGTCGGTGCACGGCCACTGCCCGCGGCCCGAGCCCGTCCGGCCTGGCCGCGGCGCGCTCACCCTCCCCGTCAGCGACCAGGGCTGCGACCTCGGGCACGAGGCGGCCCTCACCGCGCACCAGGGCCGCCAGGTCGTCCCGGGCGCTCAACGGCGCCACCTCCAGTCCCACGAAGTCCGCGAGCGCCGGGACGTCGCGCGGCACCGGCTGCGCGTCGTCGTCCCCGGGGCAGCACCCCGAACGGCAGTCCGGCGCGGACCAGCACCCGTCGCGGACCACCATCCGGTCGATGACGCTGATGCCGGCGTCGCCCAAGGCGTCACGCACCGCGTCGGACAACGCCCTCGAGGCACCCTGCTCGGTCTCGTAGCCCACCAGCAGCACGCCGTCCGGGTCCTCGCGGACCATGGGCGCCACCACCGAGGTGCACGCCTCGTCGAGGTGCTCGGGAGGCGGCAGGTCGATCCGCTCGATCATCCCGAAGCGCCCGCCCCTCAGTGCGCAGAGGACCAACGAGTCGCTCGGGTGGTAGCCGAGCTGGTAGGGCAGCACGGCGAGGACGTCGGCGGGGCCAGCGAGCCTGATGGGTTCCATGCAGCCACCGTCGCGACTCCGGTGGCGGTGGACGAGACCCCTGGCTCAGGGCTGTGGACCAGCCCAGCGAGCCGGCGCCTCTGTGGACAACCCGCGCATGCTGTCAGCGCACGACGCGGCTGGACTCAGCGCACGACGCGGCTGGACTCAGGGACGCGGCTGGACTCAGCGCACGACGCGGCTGGACTCAGGGACGCGGCTGGACTCAGCGCACGACGTGGCCGGGCACGGTGCGCCCGGCCCCACGCCGCCGGCCCCTCGAGCCGCCGAAGGAATCGGAGGAGAGGGGGCTTCCGGTCCGCTCCCAGCGCAGGAACGACTCGGTCTCGTTGACGAGGGCGGCGGCGATCCACGAAGCCACGACCGCGTCATCGGCCAGGCCGAGCACGGACAGGAACGCCTCGGGCACGACGTCGATGGGCGACACCACGTACGCGACGGCGGCGGCGATCATCAGCAGGCGCCCGCGGGTGGTCCCTGTGTACTCGCCGCGGAAGGTGGCGCGCAGCAGGCGCGGCACGCTGGCCGCGCGCTCCCCCATCGACGGGGTGCCCGGGCGCAGCGCGGTGCGCAGGGCCGAGGCGATGGTGCGCAGGGCTCCCCAGCGGTTCACGGCCATGGTCGTCTCCTCAGTTCCGGTGGTGCGGGTGCGGGTGCACCCGAACAGGGTTCCAACGACGTGGACGTCCCGGCGATTCCCGCGGTTCCCCGGTTCCCCGGTTGCCCGGTTGCCGGGTTCCCACCGCGGCGCGAGCGGTCCGGCCGCGGGTCTCCGTTCGCCCGGCGGGTCAGTACCCGGTCGCGCGGGGCGGGAACTCGTGCCGGGCGTGGTCGGCGATCCGCTTGAGCAGGTAGGTGTCGAGGCCTGCACCGACGACACCGCCGATGACCGGCACGCCCTTGCCGAACCGCGTGAGCGTCTTCTTGCCCGCGGTCGACAGCAGCCGGAAGCCGACGGCCTTGTTGACGACCATGAGCGCCGGCCCGGGCAGGCGCTGGGCCGCGAGGTTGGACAACCGCCCCGTGCTCATCACCCCGGCCTTCTTGAGCAGGTCGTCGGCGTCGGCGCCGACGAGGGTGAGCAGGACCGCCGAGCGGATCTCGGGCTGCTTGATGTCGTAGCCGCGCAACGAGGCGATCGCCGCCACCGTGCGCGTCGCGACGACGTAGAACTCGAGGACGTTGACCGGCAGCGCGACCGGCAGCGTGATGAACCCGCCGAGCCCTGTGACGAAGCCACCGGCGGCAGCGAGCTTGAGGTGGGCCTGCACGACGGCGTCGACGGCGTTCTCCGCGTCGGGCCGCTCGGCGCGCTTGACGTCGGCGACCTTCTGGGCCGAGTCGAAGGGGCCCTTGCCGTCGATCCCGAGGTCGAGCAGCTGCTCCACGAGGCCCGTGACGGCGCCGGAGATCACGCCGGTGTCCTCGCGTCCCGCCCTGGCCTGCTCGAGCGCCGAGGCCGGCTTGACCTGCGCGTCGTCCGTGCCCAACCCGAGGAAACCCACGCGTCTCTCCCTGCCGTCGTCGCCCGGGGCGGCCGGCCGGCCACCCTCCCGCGCCATCCTGCCAGAGGGGGGCGTGACCAGCAGGTTTAGCCTTGGGTGCATGGCTGAGCACACCGACCCGACCACCAGCTCCTCCGACGGCTACGCGCACCCCGAGCGCCTGGTGTCGACCGAGTGGCTCGCGGGCCAGATCGAGGCGGACCGTGTCGGTGCCCCCGACGGCATCGTCGTGCTCGAGTCCGACGAGGACGTCCTGCTCTACGACACCGGGCACATCCCCGGGGCCCTCAAGCTCGACTGGCACCAGGACCTCAACGACGCGGTGGTCCGCGACTACGTCGACCCCGAGCAGTTCGCCGCCGTGATGACCGCCCGCGGCGTCGGCCGCGACACCACCGTGGTCATCTACGGCGACAAGAACAACTGGTGGGCCGCCTACGCCCTGTGGGTGATGAGCCTGTTCGGCCACGAGGACGTGCGCCTGCTCGACGGCGGCCGCGCCAAGTGGGTCGCCGAGGGCCGCGAGCTGACCAGGGAGGTGCCGGCGGTCGACACCTCCGCCCGCGCTCCCTACCCGGTCGTCGAGCGCGACGACGCCCCCATCCGGGCCTTCAAGGAGGACGTCCTCGCCCACCTCGGCGGCGCGCTCGTCGACGTCCGCTCCCCCGGCGAGTTCAGCGGTGAGCTGCTGCACATGCCCGACTACCCGCAGGAGGGGGCGATGCGTGGCGGCCACATCCCCGGCGCCCGGTCGGTCCCGTGGGCCCGTGCGGCCAACGACGACGGCACCTTCAAGTCCCGCGAGGACCTCGAAGCCATCTACCTCACCGAGCAGGGCCTGACCCCCTCTGACGCCACGATCGCCTACTGCCGCATCGGTGAGCGCTCGTCGCACACCTGGTTCGTCCTGACCCACCTGCTCGGCTTCGACGACGTCCGCAACTACGACGGCTCGTGGACCGAGTGGGGCAACTCGGTGCGCGTGCCGGTCGAGCAGGGAGCCCCGAAGTGACCGACACCGTCGAGCTGCCGGCCGCGCTGCGCGAGATCGCCGACGACTTCGCCGAGCTGACCGCCCCCGAGCGGCTGCAGCTGCTGCTCGAGTTCAGCGAGGGCCTCCCCGAGCTGCCGGAGCGGTATGCCGGGTCGCTCGACGCGATGGAGCAGGTGCACGAGTGCCAGTCGCCCATCTTCCTGGCCGTCGAGGTCGCCGACGAGCCCGCCGACGAGCCGGGTCGACGCCCGGTGCACCTCTTCTTCTCCGCGCCGCCGGAGGCACCCACCACGCGCGGCTTCGCGGGCATCCTGCACGAGGGGCTCGACGGGCTGACCGTCGAGGAGGTGCTCGCGGTACCCGAGGTCGCGCCGTACCAGTTCTCCCTCGGCGAGGCGGTCTCGCCGCTGCGTCTGCGCGGCATGGTGGGGATGCTCAACCGGATCAAGCGCCAGGTTGCGCTGAAGTCGCAGTCGTAGCAACACTTCTCGCTCGCCGACCGCTCCCACTTATGGATACGGCGCCCGGGCACCACGAAGCCGCGGCCCCCTCCCGGGGACCGCGGCTTCGCGCCGTACGGGGTGACGGTCCTCGAGGCTCAGCCCACCGCGTCGAGGGCGTCGACGATGCCCTGGCCGTAGTAGCTGTTGTCCTTGACGGGACCGGTGCAGGCGGGGCCGCCGTTGTTCTCGGCCGGTGCGCAGACGTGGTCGTCGGCCTGGGCGCGCAGCGCGTCGATGAGCTGGGCCGGCGTCCACGACGGGTGCGACGACTTCATCAGGGCCAGGACCCCCGCGACGTGCGGCGAGGCCATCGAGGTCCCGCTGAGCTTGGCGTAGGTGCCGCCCGGGTAGGTCGACAGGATCGACCGGCCCGGGGCAGCCACGTCGATCACGCCGAGACCGCGGTTGGAGAACGACGCCAACGAGGTGGACTGCGTCGTGGCCGAGACCGTCACGACACCCGGCAGCTCGGTCGGGATGTCCTTGCAGCCGTTGTTGATCGAGCGCGCGATCGGCGTGGTGTCGTTGGGGCTCGCGGTGTCGGTCGCCTTGTTGGCCAGGTCCTTGGCGGAGTTGCCGGCGGCCGCGGCGTGCACGACACCCTGCTTGGTGGACCAGCTCACGGCCCGCTCGACCGAGGTGCGCACCGCAGCCTGGTCGGGCTGGTCGTCGCACCAGAACTCCATCGGGTCGATGTAGTAGCTGTTGTTGGTCACGTCCATCTTGTGCAGGCCGGCCCACACGAAGCCGCAGATGGCGTACTCCGGGTAGATGAAGCCGTTGTCGTTGACGACCTTGACCGAGGCGAGGCGCACGTTCGGGGCGACCCCGACGATGCCGACGCCGTTGCGGGCCGCGGCGATGGTGCCGGCGACGTGGGTGCCGTGTCCTGAGGTGGTGGGGTACCAGGCGCCCGCCGTCAGGTCGGGACGGCCGGCGGCGGTGCAGTTGACCGAGTCGGCGGCGTCGACGTTGGCGGCGAGGTCGGGGTGGCTGGCCTCGATGCCGCTGTCGAGCACGCCGACGAGGACGTCCCGCGACCCGTCGGTGACGCGGTGGGCCTGGTCGGCCTTGATCTGGGCGTTGTCCCACTGCTCGCCCTCGCGCGGGTCGGCGACCACGGCGTCGAGGCGGGCGTCGCCGGTGGAGAGGTCACCGTTCGCGGGCTTGGCGTGCCCCTCCTGGTAGCCGGAGGCGCCCCCGCCCCAGGACGGGCTGAGGTCGGTGGGCGTGCCCTCGCTGACGGCGGCGGTGCGGGTCGCTGCCACGGACTCGACGGCGTTGCCGCCGTTCCTGACCACGTCGGCGCGGAAGGCCTGGCGGTCGGAGTGGGCCACGACCACGCCGATCTCGGGCCACGACTGCACCACCACCCCACCGGAGGCCTGCACGGCGCGCTCGACGAGGCGGGTCTGGCCGGGGTTGGCGACCTTGGCGTTGACGACGTAGCTCATGAGGTAGCCGTCGGGGGTCGACACCGGCACGGGGGTCGAGGCGTCCTGGGCGGTCGTCGACGCGGCCGCCGTCCCGGCGACCATCATCGTGGCCGCGAGCAGGGCGCCCGACGCGGCGAACGCCACGCCGCGCAGGCGGTGGGGGCGATAGGTCATGGTTTGTCCTCCTGGTGTGGGGGTTTGCTGCCAGTACCCTGCGGTGGGGCACGTCTTGGCACTGTGCCCGATCCCGTCGGCCAACGGGGCCTTGGCGACCCTTCACTTGTTCACTGCCCGCGCCGGGGCCCGGGACGCGCCGGGACGCGGACGGCGAGCCGTCATGACCGCGTACGGGACGGCGGCCCGTCGGGACCGCCTGACAGGATGGCCCTGCCATGCCACAGCCCCTCGTCGCCGTCGTCGCGGCCCCGGACGGCCGGACCGCCGTCGTGGGTGACGGGGTCCGCGAGTGCCTGCCGACGCAGCAGGCCGTCGCGAGGGCGGGCGCGCTCGCCGCCTCCGGTGCGCGGCTGGTGTGGTGGGCGGCGGCGCGGGACGCGGTGGCCCTGGTCGCCGCGGGGGTGCCGGTCGCCCGGTGCTGGGACGTCGCCGAGGCCCACCGCCTGCTCGCCGGCGGGTGGGAGGCTGCCCCGCCGCTCGCGTGGGCCACGGCGCAGGGGCTCGACCCCGGCGGGATACCGGCTCCGTCGCGGGGCGACCTCTTCGACTTCCACGCCGCGGACGACGCGCCCGGCGACGCCGTCGTCCGGCCGGACGGCTACCTCGTCGCGGACGCCGGCACCACGTCCTGGCGCCCCACCGACGACGCGCTCCTGGCCTGGGGACAGGCGGCCCTCGACTGTGCCGTGGCGCAGGCGGCCGCACTCTCGGACGTGGGGCCGCGCAGCCTCGCCGCGGCCCACTCGGAGTCCGCCGCGGCCTACCTCTGCGTGGAGCTGGAGAGGGACGGGCTGCCCATCGACCGGGCGGCAGCCGAGCAGCTCATCACCGCGAGCGCGGGGCGCCGCCCCGTCGACGAGGCGGACGCCAGGCGGATCCGCGCCGAGCGTGACGCCGCCGTCCTGGCGCACGCGCCGGGACGAGGGTCCACCGACCTGCGCAACCCGGTGCAGGTCCGCGAGCTCCTGGCCTCGGTCGGCGTCGTCGTCCCCAACACGCGCAAGTGGGTGCTCGAGCCGTTCCGCGACACCCACCCCGTCGTCGGGGCCCTGCTCGAGTGGCGCAAGGCCGAGCGCATCGCGACGACCTATGGCCACCACTGGCTCGACGCCCACGTCGGTCCCGACGACCGGCTCCGCGGCGGGTGGTCGGCCTGCGACGGTGCCGCCGGACGCATGACGGCGCAGAACGGGCTGCACAACCTTCCTACGGCGCTACGGCCGGCGGTGGCCGCCCACCCGGGTCACGTCCTCGTCCGCGCCGACCTCGGCCAGATCGAGCCACGGGTGCTCGCCGTCGTCGCCGGCGACGGCGCGTTCGCCGCCGCGACCCGCGCCGACGACCTCTACGCCCCGGTGGCCGCCACCCTCGGCGTCGAGCGCCCCGTCGCGAAGGTCGCCGTCCTCGCGGCGATGTACGGCCAGCGCAGCGGCGCCGCCGGCGAGGCGCTCAAGGGGCTCGAGCGCGCGTACCCGGTCGCGATGGGCTTCCTCGACCAGGCGTATGCCGCAGGGGTGCGTCGAGAACCGTTGCGCACCTATGGCGGCCGCCTCATCCGGCTCGACACGGTCCTGGCCGACGTGCCGGCCGAGGGTGCGGCGGCGTACGACTCGGCGCGGGGCAGGTTCGCGCGCAACGCGGTCATCCAGGGCAGCGCGGCCGAGCTGTTCAAGGCCTGGGCTGCGACGGTCCGCGCGACGACCCGCGACCTCGGCGCGCAGATCGTGCTGTGCCTGCACGACGAGCTGCTCGTCCACGTGCCGCAGGAGCACGCCGAGGAGACGATGCGGCGGGTGGCGACCGCCCTGGAGGACAGCGCCCGCCGGTGGACGGGTTCGACGCAGGTCCGCTTCGTCGCCGACGCCTCGGTCATCCACCGGTGGTCCGAGGCCAAGGACTGAGGACCTGGACCGGACGGCCTGGACCGGACGGCCTGGACTGACGGCCTGGACCGGCGGCCGCACCGCTGGCCGGACTGGCGGCGAGGATTGTGGCGGACCTTCGGCCGAGCCGGCCGTGACCTGCGGCGTTTGGTGGTTAGGTGTCCCCCATGGATGGCAACGACGTCAAGCAGGCGGCCTCGGAGGCCTCGGACCACCCGGCCATCGAGGGCCTCGCCCGGGTCGGCTACGCCACGAGCGGCCTGCTCCACCTGCTGATCGGGTGGATCGCGCTGCAGGTCGCGTTCGGCGGGGGTGGGAAGAACGCCGACCAGAGCGGCGCCCTGGCCTCGCTGGCGGGCAACGGCCTCGGCAAGGCGCTCCTGTGGATCGGCGTCGTCGGGTTCGTCGGGCTGGCCCTGTGGCAGGTCGCGGACGCCATCGTCGGCCACCCCGGTGACGACGCGGACGCCTGGGGCGGTCGGGCCAAGGCCGGCGGCAAGGCCGTCGTCTACCTCGCGCTGGCCTGGTCGGCGTTCGGCTTCGCCCGCGGCAAGTCGAGCAGCAACAGCCGCAGCCAGAGCATCGACTTCACCGCAAGCCTGCTGCAGAAGCCGGGCGGCCGGATCCTCGTGGTCATCGTCGGGCTCGTCGTCATCGGTGTCGGTGCGTACCACGTCTACAAGGGCGCGAAGAAGAAGTTCCTGCAGGACCTGGAGAGCCACCCCGGCACCTGGGCCACCCGGGCGGGACAGGTCGGCTACATCGCCAAGGGCGTCGCCCTCGCCATCGTCGGCATCCTGTTCGTCGCCGCGGGCCTGCACAAGAAGGCCAAGGAGGCCAGCGGCCTCGACGGCGCCCTGAAGTCGCTGCGCGACCAGCCGTTCGGCACGACGCTGCTCGTCGTGATGGCGCTCGGCTTCGCCGCGTTCGGCCTCTACAGCTTCGCCCGGGCGAGGCACGCCAAGGTCTGAGCCGGGACCACCACGACACGGAGCCGGACCACCCGTCAGGGCGGCCCGGCTCCGGTGTGTGCGGACGGGGTCAGGCGGTGGGACCAGCCGGACCGGCCGACGGGCCCTCGTCGGACACGTCGCGCAGGAACTGCTCGAACTCGGCGCCGATCTCCTCGGCCGACGGCAGCTCGCTCACGTCGGTGGCCAGCAGGCTCGGCTTCTGACGTCCCTCGCTGAAGGTGTCGTACTGGCGCTCGAGGGCGGCGATCACCTGCGAGACCTCCTCCGACCCCTCGATCTCGCGTGCGATCTCGGCCCGGTTGAGCCCCGCCTGGGCCACGAGGTCGTCGGTCGGCAGGTCGAGGCCGGTGGCCGCCACGACCGCGTTGAGCGCGGTGACGGCACCGTCCGCGAACTCCGCCTGGGCGAGGTAGTGGGGCACGTGCACCGCGAAGCCGAGGGCGTCGTGACCCGACTCGCCGAGCCGCAGCTCCAGCAGCGAGGCCAGGCTGCCGGGGACCTCGACGCGGCCGAACGGGTTGTCCTGGAAGGGAACCAGCCGCGGGTCGGTGGCGTGCGAGGTGAGCCCGATGGGGCGCGTGTGGGGCACGGCCATGGGGATGCCGTGGGCCGACACGACCAGGTCGACGCCGAGGAGCACGACGAGCTGGCGGACCGCCTCGACCACGCGCTCCCACTGGAAGTCGGGCTCGGGACCGGTGAGGAGCAGGTACGGCGTGCCGTCACGGTCGGTGAGCCGGTGCAGGGCGAGGCACGGGTCGTCGTAGCTGATCCACCGGTTGGCGTCGAACACCATCGCGGGGCGGCGGGCGCGGTAGTCGACGAGCTGGTCCGCGTCGAAGGACGCCACCACGGTGGACTCCCCCGAGGCCAGGAGGTGGTCGGTGAGGAGGCGCTGGGTGTGGCCGGCGTCCATGAAGCCGCCCAGCGCGACGAGCATGACGGACGCGCGCAGCTCCTGCGGGTCGGTGTCGGTCTCGAAGTGGTAGAGCTCGGATGGGTTCAGCACGATGACTCCAGCGGTGGTGGTTCTCGGTCGTTCCACAGTCCCAACGCCTCAGCATGACAGGGGATTCCTGCGGCCGGATCCACCGGGGACGGTAGGTCCCGAACTGCGTTGCGGGAATGCCGGGCCGCGTCGTATGGTTCGGATGAAACGAAACAGTTTCGTACCATCGACAGAAGGCCTCCCGTGACTCCCCCCTCCGCCACCACCTCCTCCGCGACCGAGGAGCCCGTGCGCTCCCGGCCACGCGTCGAGGGCGAGCGGGAGCGCGAGATCCTCGAGGCGACGCTGGAGACCCTCGTCGAGCTCGGCTACGACAAGCTCAGCTTCGACGCGGTGGCCGGTGCCGCCAAGGCGTCCAAGGCGACCCTGTACCGCCGCTGGCCTGCGAAGGTCGACCTGGTCGTCGACGCCCTCGAGCTCATGCTCGGCGTCGAGGCCGACCGCTTCCCCGACACCGGGACCCTGCGCGGCGACCTCATCTCCCAGGCCTGCGCCAAGGGTGGTCTCGCCGACGACCAGCCGGTCAAGGTCTTCGGGTCGCTGATGAACGCGATGCACCGCGACCGCGAGCTCCACGACGCGATCATGACGCGGCTCATCGCCCCCAAGATGGTCGCGGCCGTCCACGTCTTCCGCGCTGCCCAGCAGCGCGGTGAGGTCGGCCTCGGGGCCGACCTCGACCTGCTGGCGCGCCTGCTGCCGGCCATCTCGATCCACGAGGCGATGCTCACGGGTTCGCACCCGTCGCAGGACCGCCTCGTCACCCTGGTGGACAGCGTCGTCCTCCCGGCATGCGCGGCCACGGTGCAGCGCGACTGAACCACCCGACCCGTACGGGGCCCGCACGACCCGACCCGGCCCCAACCCCACTCATCCCGCTCCACCCACACACCTAGGACACCCATGTCTTCCACCTCTGCGCTCGAGCACGCCTCGACGCCCGAGAGCGTGCCGGCGCCGTCGAAGGCACCGCAGCGCCTCGGCCTGGCCCTGACGGTCATCAGCGCCGCCCAGCTCATGGTCGTGCTCGACGGCACCATCGTGAACATCGCCCTGCCGCACCTGCAGAAGGACCTCGGCTTCACCCCGGACAACCTGTCCTGGGTCGTCAACGCCTACACCCTCGCGTTCGGCGGGCTGCTGCTGCTCGGCGGGCGCCTCGGCGACCTCTTCGGCCGTCGCAAGGTCTTCATGACCGGCGTCATCGTCTTCGCCCTCGCCTCCCTGCTCGGCGGCATCGCCCAGACCGAGGCCATCCTGCTCGGCGCGCGCGCCCTCCAGGGAGTCGGCGCAGCCCTCGCGTCGCCGACCGCGCTGGCCCTGATCACCACGACCTTCCCGGCCGGCCAGGCGCGCAACCGCGCCATGGGCGTGTATGCCGCGATGTCCGGTGCCGGTGCCGCGATCGGCCTCATCCTCGGTGGCGCCCTGACCGAGGCCTCCTGGCGCTGGACGTTCTTCATCAACGTCCCGATCGGCCTGCTCGTGGTCTTCCTCGCCCCGCGCGTGCTGAAGGAGTCCGAGCGCGGACGCGGCACCCTCGACGTCCCCGGCGCCGTCACCGGCACCCTGGGCCTCGCCTCGCTCGTCTACGGCCTGACCCACGCCGCGAGCACCTCGTGGAGCGACGCGGTCACCGTCGGCACGCTCCTCGCCGGTGTCGTCCTGCTCGGGGTCTTCATGCTCGTCGAGTCGCGCTCGGAGCACCCGCTGCTGCCGGTCCGCATCCTCCAGGACCGCACCCGCGGTACGTCGTTCGTCGTCATGCTGGTCGTCGGCGCGGCGATGTTCTCGATGTTCTACTTCCTCGGCCTCTACATCCAGCAGGTCCTCGGGTACTCGCCGCTCAAGGCCGGGTTCGCGTTCCTGCCGTTCTCCTTCGGCATCGTCATCGCCGCCCAGGTCGCCTCTGCCCTGATGACGCGCGTCGACCCCCGCTGGATCTCCGGCACCGGTGCAGTGCTCGCCTCGGCCGCGATGTTCGGGTTCTCGCGGCTCGAGGTCGACAGCTCCTACGCGGGTCACCTGCTGCCGTTCATCGTCGTCATGGCGTTCGGCATGGGCCTGGTGTTCGTGCCCATGACGCTCACCGCGGTGGCGGGTGTCGCGCAGGAGGACTCCGGTGTCGCCTCAGCGGTGCTCAACACCATGCAGCAGGTGGGTGGCTCGCTGGGCCTGGCCACGCTCAGCACCGTGTTCGCCAGCGCGCTGGCCGACCGGGCCGGCGAGCTCGGCGGTGCCCTGCAGGCCAAGGCGGCTGCGGGTGGCATGACGCCCGAGCAGATCGGCCAGGCCAAGGCCCTCATCGGCCTGCAGGCGCAGACCTACGGGTCGGGCCGCGCCTACCTCGTCGGCGCCTCGATGATCCTCGTCGCGGCCGCGATCACCTTCGCGTTCCTCAACGTCAAGCACGAGAAGCTCTCGACCGAGGGCCACGAGAACGTGCACCTCGCCTGACCGAGCTGCCCTACCCGCTTTGGGGGCGCCGGAGTGACCCATACGTCACCCCGGCGCCCCCAAACGCGTTGTGAGGGTCGAGTCAGGCGTCGAGGGCCGCGATGGCGGCGCGGATCCGCTTCTCCGACACGGGGTATGCGGTGCCGAGCCCGTTGGCGAACAGGCTCACCCGCAGCTCCTCCACCATCCACCCCACGGCGCGCACGGGGCCGGAGCGGCGGTCCACCGGCGGCAGGGAGTCGAGCAGGTCGGCGTACGCGACCTCCACGCGGTCCACGACCTCCTGGCTGGCGGCGTCGCGCGCCAGCGCCGCGGGCGAGGACGTCGACTTCTGCAGGCGCTGCACCATGGCGCGCAGGTAGCGGCGCAGGTGCCCGAGGTGGTCCAGGCCCGTGTCGGCGACGAAGCCCGGGTAGACGAGGCTGTCGAGCTGGGCCCGGACGTCCGCAGTGAGCGCGGCGGTCGCGGGTGCCGTGAGCCGGGCGAGCTCGGCCCTGACCTCGCGAGCAGCGGCGAGCACGGGCTCCACCTCGTCCACGACCTGCAGCACCCGGGTGGCGACGTGCGTGCGCACCGCCGCGAGCACCTCCTCGAAGGGCGCCTCGTCGCGGACGGCGGTGGCGCCTCCTGGGTGCTGGGCGACGATCGCGTCGACGGCACAGGCGAGGCAGTCCTCGAGCAGCGCCGGCACCGATCCGTGCGGGTTGTCGGCGAGCACCAGCTTCTGGGTGTTCGAGAGCCGGGCGAGGACTCGCTTCCACGGCGCGGTCGTGTTGAGCAGCAGCAGCCGCCGCACCCCGAGGACCGTCGCGGCGTGGGCCTCCCGCTCCCCCGCCAGCACCTGCAGGTCGACCGACGTGCCCCGGTCCACGAGCGCGGGGTAGCCGTGCACGACCTGGCCCCCGGACCGCGCCTCGAAGGTCTCCGGCAGGTGCCCGAAGTCCCAGCGCACCAACCCTTTTCGCTCCACGGAGGCGCTGGCTCGTGACATGCGACGCTGCACCTGGCCGGCGAGCTGCTCCTGCAGCGCGGCGAGGTCCTTGCCGCTGCCGACGACCCGTCCGCGGTCGTCCTCGACGCTGAAGGTGATGCGCAGGTGGTCGGCGACCCGCTCGACGCCCCAGTCCTCCGGCGGGATGCGGGTGCCGGTCTGCGCGTGCAGCACCCGGGCCAGCTCCTCGTCGAGGCGTCGCCCTCCCCCGGGCTGGACGTCAGCCAGGGCGGTCGCCGCATGGTCGGGCGCGGGGACGAAGTGGCGACGGGTCGCCTTGGGCAGCGCGCGGATGAGCGCCGTCGCGAGGTCGGCCCGCAGGCCCGGCACCTGCCAGTCGAACCCCTCGTCGACGACCTGGTTGAGGACCTGCAGCGGGATGTGCACGGTGACGCCGTCGGCGGCTGCGCCCGGCTCGAACTGGTAGGTCACGGCGAGCTCGAGGCCGCCCTGGCGCCACACCCGCGGGTAGTCGCTGGCCGACACCTCGTCGGCGCTGTCGCGGGTCAGCAGCTCCTCGGTGAAGGTGAGCAGGTCGGGCGTCTGCTTGCGGGCGTCCTTCCACCAACGGTCGAAGTGCCGCTGCGAGACGACCTCGGCCGGCACGCGCTGCTCGTAGAACGTGACGAGGTCCTCGTCGTCGACGACGATGTCGCGGCGCCGGGCGCGCTCCTCCAGCTCCGACAACCGTTGCAGGAGAGCCTGGTTGGCGCGGAAGAAGGCGTGGTGGGTGTCCCAGTCGCCCTCGACGAGCGCGTGGCGGATGAACAGCTCGCGCGACTCCTCGGGGTTGATGCGCGCGTAGCTGACGGTGCGCGCAGCGACCAGCGGCACGCCGTACAGGGTGACCCGCTCGGTCGCCTGCGCGGCCCCCTGCTTGCGTGACCAGCGCGGCTCCGAGTAGGTGCGCCTGACCAGGTGCGGGGCCAGCCGCTCGGCCCACACGGGGTCGATGCGCGCGTTGGTGCGGGCCCACAGTCGTGTGGTCTCCACGAGCTCGGCCGACATGACGAACGCCGGCTGCCGCCGGAACAGGGTCGACCCCGGCGAGATGGAGAACCGGGCGCCCCGAGCGCCCAGGTAGTCGCGCTTGGCCTCGTCGCGCAGCCCGATGTGTGACAGCAGGCCGGCGAGCAGGGCCTGGTGTACGAGGTCGGCGTTCGGGGCCTCCCCCGGCGCGGCCGTCGCCTGCCTGGGGTCGATGCCGACGTCCTGGCACGCCTTGCGCAGCTGGCTGTGCAGGTCCTGCCACTCGCGCACCCGCAGGTAGTGCAGGAACTCCGTGCGGCACATGCGGCGGAAGGCACTGTGCGACAACGCCTTCTGCTGCTCCTTGAGGTAGCCCCAGAGGTTGAGCAGCGACACGAAGTCTGAGTGCTCGTCCTTGAACCTCGCGTGCGACTGGTCGGCCTGCGTCTGCTTGTCGGCCGGCCGCTCGCGCGGGTCCTGCATCGACAGGGCGGCGACGACGACGAGCACCTCGCGGGTGCACCCGAGGCGGCCCGCCTCGATGAGCATGCGGCCGAGCCGCGGGTCCACGGGCAGCCGGGCGAGCGAGCGGCCGTACGGCGTCAGCTGACGGCCGCGCCCACGTCCCCTCCGCGGCCGGTCGCGCGTGGCCCCGTCCGCCCCTTCGCCGGCGCCGTCCTCGCTGTCGAACGCCTGGAGCTCCTCGAGCAGCCGTACACCGTCGGCCACCTGGCGCGGGTCGGGGGCGTCGACGAACGGGAAGCGCGACACGTCGCCCAGCCCCAGCGACGTCATCTGCAGGATGACGGCGGCGAGGCTCGTGCGCTGGATCTCCGGCTCCGTGAACTCGGGACGGCTGTCGTAGTCCTCCTCCGAGTAGAGGCGGATGCAGATGCCGTCGGCCACGCGCCCGCACCGGCCGGCCCGCTGGTTGGCGCTGGCCTGCGACACCGGCTCGATGGGCAGCCGCTGCACCTTGGTGCGCTGGCTGTATCGGGAGATGCGTGCCGTGCCCGCGTCGACGACGTACCGGATGCCGGGCACGGTCAGCGACGTCTCGGCGACGTTGGTGGCCAGGACGATGCGCCGGCCCGTGGCTCGGCCGAAGACGCGGTGCTGCTCGGCGGCGGACAGGCGCGCGTAGAGCGGCAGGACCTCGGTCTGCGGCAGGCCCATCGACGACAGCGCGTCGGCGGTGTCGCGGATCTCCCGCTCCCCGGAGAGGAACACGAGGATGTCGCCCTCGCGGTTCTCGGTCCACAGCTCCTCGACCGCCTCGCAGACGCCGGTCACCTGGTCCCGCTCGGTGTCGTCGGGACGGTCCGGGTCGACGAGCGGCCGGTAGCGCAGCTCGACCGGGTAGGTGCGCCCCGACACCTCGATGATCGGCGCCGGCTCCCCCGTGCGTGCGTCGGCGAAGTGCTCGGCGAAGCGCTCGGGGTCGATGGTGGCCGAGGTGATGACGACCTTGAGGTCGGGGCGGCGCGGGAGCAGCTGCTTGAGGTAGCCGAGGATGAAGTCGATGTTGAGGCTGCGCTCGTGCGCCTCGTCGATGATGATCGTGTCGTACTTGCGCAGCAGCCGGTCGCGCTGCATCTCGTTGAGCAGGATGCCGTCGGTCATCACCTTGACGAGGGTGTCGTCGCTGCTCTCGTCGGTGAACCGCACCTGGTAGCCGACCGCCGTGCCGAGGTCGACCTCGAGCTCCTCGGCGATGCGCTCGGCTACCGACCGGGCCGCGATGCGCCGGGGCTGGGTGTGGCCGACCAGCCCCTCCCGGCCGCGCCCGACCTCGAGGCAGATCTTCGGCAGCTGGGTGGTCTTCCCCGAGCCCGTCTCGCCCGCGACGATGACGACCTGGTGGTCGCGGATGGCGGCAGCGATGTCGTCCTTGCGCGCGACGACCGGCAGCTGCTCGGGGTAGTTGAGCGGGGGCACCGGGATGTCCGGCCGCCTGGGGGGACGACTCGTCGGCCGACCGGATGCCCGGTGGTCGCCCCTGCCTCCGGGGCGGCTCCTGCGCCCCCTCCGCCGCGGGGAGTCGGGGGCGGGGCTGGACACCACGTCAGCATACGTGCGGGCCGGGGGCGCACCGGAGCGCCCGGGGCCGCCCTCACGCACGCCGACAGCCGTCCCCTCAGGTGCGCCCACGACGACCCCTCACGCGCGGACACGCGGATACCACGCGCGCGACGCCGGTTCGTCTAGGGTGTCCCGGACATGAACTCCCGGTGAACGCTCGGCCACCCGAAGACAGGTCCTCCTCGACATGACTGCTTCCCACCCCTCCACCGCAGCAGCGGCCCCCGGCGACCGCACGGGCTACTGGAACGACTACTACGCCACCCGCTCGTCGGTGGCCAGGCCGCTGCCGTCCCAGTTCGCGACCTTCGTCGCCGGTGAGCTCTCCGGGCCGTCCCGCGTCGTCGAGCTGGGCTGTGGCAACGGCCGGGACTCCATCTTCTTCGCCTCCTACGGCCACGACGTGACCGGTGTCGACGGGTCGGAGTCGGCGGTCAAGGCCTGCCAGACCCTCGCCGAGGCCCTCGGTGTCGACGCCCGCTTCCTCCAGTCGAGCATCGACGACCCGGAGCTGCCGGGCCGGCTGCGCGCCGACGGCGGGCAGGACCGACCCCTGATGATCTACGCCCGCTTCTTCGTCCACGCCATCACCGACGAGGAGGAGAAGGAGTTCTTCGCCCTCGCGACGGCGCTGACCTCCCCCGGCGACATGCTGGCCGTGGAGTACCGCACGGTCCGCGACCAGAGCGGGGCCAAGGTGACGGACGCCCACTACCGCCGCTTCGTCGCCCCGTCGAGCTTCCAGGCCAACGCCCTCGCCAGCGGGTTCGAGGTCACCTACGCCGCGGAGGGTTTCGGCTTCGCGAAGTACAAGCAGGACGACGCGTACTGCGCCCGCGAGCTGTTCACCCGCCGCTGACCCATGGTCGACGACCGCGCCCTCGGCGCGCTGGACGACGTCATCCTGTCCGCGCGCACCCTCTTCCCCGACCTCGAGTTCCTCGCCCCGGGCGGCGTCCTCGAGCTGGCCGTGCGCCGGCACGGGGTCGAACGCATCAGGGTCGAGCTGCCGCCCGGCCAGTTCCTGCACCTGCAGGGCATCGGCGTCGACGCCCCCGACGACGGGCGCACTGCCCGCGCCCGCGTCGAGGTGAGCTCCTGGTACAAGTCGTACGGCGAGCGGTTCGACCTGCAGAGGCTGCTCGACTTCGAGCACCCGACCGGGACCGTCGTCCACACCGGTGCCGACGAGCCGGCCTGGCTCGAGCTGGTCTTCGACTCCCCCATCGACATCGAGCGCCTGCGCCTGCGCAACGTCGACGGGCCCACCGCGGTGCGCGCCCGCGGCCTGCGCGTGCTCGTGCAGACCGGCGGCACCTGGCTCGTGGCCTACGACCACGCGGCCCGCGCGGGTGAGCTGCGCCGACTGCTCACGCACCGTACCGAGCTCGGCGGCGACCCCACCATCACCGCCCTGCTCCCCTTGCTCGCCCAGACCTTCGAGGGCGCGTACGCCGACGCGCGGCAGGCGCTGGACGCCCACACCGAGATCAGCACGGCGGACCGCAGCGCCTTCCGGGCGGCCGTCACCTCGGGCCTGCTTGCCGACCGCGAGCTCGAGTGGACCGTGCACGGCCCGCAGCGCTGCTTCCGGTTCTGGGACGAGACCGAGAAGGTCACCTACGTCGAGTTCGCCGCGAAGGTCGCCGAGGCGCTGGCCTCCCTGACGCCGCAGGTCTGCTTCGGCTTCGGTGCGGCCCTGTGCGTCGTGCGCGACGGCGACCTCATCCCCCACGACGACGACCTCGACATCATCATCGGGTTCGACCCGCACGAGGCGGGGACGCTCGGCGAGGGCCTGGCGCTGGTCGAGCAGTGCCTGCGCCCGCTCGGCTACACCGTCACCGGCAACTTCACCGCGCACCGCCAGGTCCGGCGCAACGGTTCCAAGCAGGTCGACGTCTTCGTCGGCCTCTTCGAGGGCGACACCATCAGCTGGTACCCCGGGACCCGCGGCGCCCTCGACCGGGACCTGATGTTCCCGGCCTCCGAGGGCCGCCTGCTCGGGGTGCCCGTGCCCCTGCCGCGCAACCCGCTCGTCTACCTCGAGCGCCTGTACGGCGAGGGGTGGCGCCACCCCGACCCCAACTTCAAGCACACGTGGGACCGGGCGACGTACGCCGACCTGACGCGCCCCGGCCGCGGCTGACCCCGCCGCCACCGCAACTCGGACGGGTGCACGGCTCGAGCCCGCTGCTCCTGGCCGGGTGCCTACGTCGGGTGGACCACCGACGCCCGTGCCCCGGTCACCCCATTGCTGTACCCGCCCGGATCGACGCGTCCCTAGCGTGGCTGACAGTGCCCTGTGACGCACCACGGGGCTGATCCTGGGAGGAGACCCACCACCATGCGCTCCAGTCGTTGGTCCACAGCCGTCGCGGTCGCGTCCGCGGCTGCCCTCGTCGCCGCACCGGCCGCGTCCGCCCACGCGGGCTCAGCCCGCGCCCCCTGGACCCCCAAGGTCCTCAACTCCGAGGTCATCGCACCGTTCCACCTGGCCACGAACGACGGCCGCCTCTACGTCGCGGACGGCGGGACCAGCACCGTCTCGAGGGTCAACGGCGACGGCTCCCTCACGACGATGGCGACCGGGCCCATGCCCGGCGAGGTGTCGGGGGTGGCCAAGACCGACAACGCGCTGGCCTACACCACGCTCGACTACACCACCGGCGCGGCCACGCTGACCGTCAAGCGCGGGAGCAAGACCATGGTAGCCAAGCTGTCCGACTTCGAGGCCAAGCGGAACCCCGACCAGAAGGTGCACTACGGCTTCAAGGACCCGTCCTGCGCCAACGGCGCGCTCGGTGAGGACGCCGGGTACACCGGCCGGGTGGACTCGCACGCCTACGCGGTGACCCGGTGGAACGGCGCCTGGGTCGTCGCGGACGCCGGTGGCAACGACCTGGTCAAGGTCGACGACAACGGCCACATGTCGCTGCTGTCGCTGCTGCCGCCCCAGCCGCTGCTCGTCAGCACGGAGTTCGCCGACGCCAACGGCATCCCGGACTGCGCGGGACAGCGCTACAAGTTCGAGCCGGTGCCGACCGACGTCGAGGTGGGCAGGGACGGCATGCTCTACGTCTCGACGCTGCCCGGCGGTCCCGAGGACCCGTCGGCCGGCGCGCGCGGCTCGGTCTACAAGGTGAACCCGTGGAACGGCGACGCCACCCGCGTGGCCACCGGGTTCGCCGGCGCGACCAGCGTGACCCAGGGACCGGACGGCACGCTCTACGTCGCCGAGCTCTTCGGTGGCAAGGTCACCGCGGTCCGCAACGGGCACAAGAGCCTGGCCGCCGAGCTGCCCGGCGCCCTCGCCGTCGAGTACGGCAACGGCCACCTGTACGCCGCCACGATGGCGCCGATGGACGACCAGGGCATGCCGACCGGCACCGGGTCGATCGTCAAGCTGCGCTGACACGGGAGAGCGAGGACCCCGGGGCCGACACGGTCCCGGGGTCCTCGCTTCGCTCCGCCTCAGCCCACTTCCCAGCCTGGCGCCTGCGACCGTCCCACGCGGAGGTGGGTGCGAGTGGCCGGGCACGGTCCAGGGGGTGACCATGCCCGGCCGGTTCGGGGGCCTCGGCAGGAGGCGTCAGGCGACGCGGGTGAACCGCAGGCGCCAGGACTCCGGTCCGCGCTCGAGGTAGTCCACGGCGAAGGCCCCCGGCGCGCGGTCCTCGAGCTGCTTCAGCAACGGCACCGGGTCGTGGGGCGCGACGAGCACCATGCCTGAGCCGGTCCGGACGGCGTCGAGGGCGCCGAAGATGGTCGCGTGGCGGATGGCGTGCGGCACGGTCCGGGCGTCGAGCTCGGGCAGCTCGGCACCGTCGGTCTCGCCGCAGGAGCACGCTCCACCACAGCCGCCCTCGCGCGAGCCGGCACCCTCCGCGGCCTCCCCCTGGCCGTGGCCGTGCCCGTGGTCGCCGGTGTCGTCGTGGTGGTCGTGCCCGCCCAGCAGCTCGTGCATGCCCTCGAGTGCGCCCGCGAGCGAGACCTCCGGCGTGGAGGCCAGCAGCGGCAGCACCTGCTCGTTCTCCTTGGCGAGGTGGCTCTCGAAGGTCACCGCCAGCGCGCGGGCCTCGGCGGCGGCGTCGACCTGCGACCCGGCTGCCTTCAGCCCTTCGACGAGCCCGAGGATCAGCTGGTGCTCGGCGAGCATCGCGTCGATGAGCAGGCGGGCCCGTTCGTCGCGGTGGGCCAGCGGGTACATCGCCTTCTCCTCGGCGAGGGCGTGCGGCACGAGGTCGTGCTCGGACCACTGCACGAGGTCGTCGCGGGCGGCGAGCGCCGTCGCGGGGTCCGGGGCCGAGGCCACCCGGCGAGCCAGCGCCGTCAGCTTGCCGGCCATCTCGGTGTGATGGGTCCTGACCGCCTCGACGGCGGAGGCGTCCTGCTCGGTCGATGCGATGACGAGGGTGTCCACGATGTCCTCCCGGTGCGGTCCTGCCCTGTGGCAGGGCGTCTGATTATTTAATACACTCATTTCCGTGAATATTCCAACCACCCTCGAGGAACGCTCTTCGACCCCCGGACTGGGTCCACGTCCGGCCTCCGCGTCGGCCACTGCGGGCACGGCTCCGAGCCGCGCCGCCGGGGTGGTGCTCGAGCTGCTGGCTGCGCACCGAGATCCGGTCACGGCGGCTGCCCTGGCGGCGAGCTCGGGCCAGCACACCAACACGGTGCGCGAGCACCTCGACGCCCTGGTCGACGCCGGCCTGGCGACGCGCGAGCGCGCCGAGTCCTTGGGCCGGGGACGGCCCGCGTGGCTCTACGCGGCCACCGAGCTCCAGCAGCCGGTGGTGCGCGAGTACGCCGGTCTCGCAACGGCCCTCGCCATGCAGCTGGCCCGCACGAGCCTCCACCCGCGCGACGACGCCGTCGAGGCGGGCCGGGTGTGGGGCGAGCAGCTGGCCGGCGAGCGCACTCCACCCTCCTCCCCCGCCGGCGCGCGACGCGAGGTGGTCGACCTCCTCACCGGCCTGGGGTTCGACCCCACCGCCGACAGGCGCGTCCAGACCGTGCGGCTGCGCCAGTGTCCCCTCATCGCCGCGGCCCGCGAGGAGCCGGAGGTGGTCTGCTCGGTGCATCTCGGCATCGTGCGGGGCGCGCTCGAGACCTGGGACACCCGCAGCGACGAAACCTCGCTCGTGCCGTTCGCCGAGCCCGGCGCCTGCCTCCTCCACCTCACCGGAGCCACGGCCCGCACCGGCGGCGACCAGCCGTGAGCTGGCGCCGGCTGCCCTTCCTCCTCCCGGCGGGCCTGGCCCTGCTCCTGGGGATCGACGCCGGGCTACGGCTGCTCGGCGCCCCGGCCTTGCCGCTCTCCCAGCGGCTCCCCGTCGTGCACGGACCGTTGCTCGTGCTGGGCTTCGTGGGCACCCTGGTCGCGCTGGAGCGGGCTGTCGCCCTGCGCCGACCTGGCGGGTATGCCGCGCCCGCCCTGCTCGGGGTCGGCGGACTCCTCCTCGTGACCCCCGTGCCGCTGCGCGTGGGCCAGTTCCTCCTGGTGGCCGGTGCCGCCGCCCTCACCGCCGTCTACGTCGGCCTGTGGCGCCGGCAGCGTGACGACGCGGTGCTCGTGCAGGCGTTGGGGGCGGTGCTGGCCACCGGCGGCGCCCTGCTCTGGCTCGGATCGGTGCCGGTGCCGCGCCTGCTGCCATGGCTGGCCGGCTTCGTCGTCCTCACCATCGCCGGTGAGCGGCTCGAGCTGGCGCGCCTGCAGCTCCTCAGCTCACGTGGCGCTGCGGCGCTGGGGCTGACGGCGGCCGCCGTGGCGGTGTTCGCCGTCGCCTCACTGCTGTGGCCGACGGCCGGGTTCCCGCTGTTCGGGGCCTCGATGCTCGTCCTCGTGGGCTGGCTCGCCCTGCACGACGTCGCGCGCAGGACGGTCCGCGGCACGGGGCTGCCCCGCTTCATCGCCGTCTGCCTGCTGGTGGGCTACGCGTGGCTCGCTGTGGCCGGCGGCACCTGGCTCCTCGCCGGACCGGTGCTCGAGGGACCGGCCTACGACGCGGCCGTGCACGGCGTGTTCCTCGGCTTCACCCTGTCGATGATCATGGCCCACGCGCCCGTCATCCTCCCCGCGGTCCTGAAGGTGCGGCTCCGCTACCGCCCCGCCATGTACGCGCCGGTCCTGTTGCTCCAGGCCTCCCTCGTCCTGCGCGCCCTGGTCGGTGACGCCTGGGGCGTCGACGCCGCACGGACGGCGGGCGGCATCGGCAACGCGGTCGCCGTGCTCCTCTTCCTCGGCGTGACGGTGTGGTCGGCGTCGGTGCACCGCCAGCCCGACCGCCCTCGCCCGACGGCCCGCGCAGCAGATCCGGCTCCCCCGCCCCCGGCTCCCTCACCCCGGGGTGCAGACACACACCCGACGTCCACGGCGGGAGCCGCCCGATGACCACCACGCAGGGACGCACGCGGCCGCGGCTGCGCTGGCACCTGGCGGCCAACAGCGGTGTGCTCGCCTGGCTGGTGGGACTGGTGGGCGTCTCGCTGGCGCACCCGTTCCTGCCCGAGTCCCGCTGGCTCCTGGTGCACCTGCTCCTGCTGGGCGCGGTGACGAACGCGGTGCTCGTCTGGAGCGCCCACTTCGCCGACGCCCTCCTGAAGAACCCCTCGCCTTCCCGTCGCGGCCAGGTCGTGCGGCTGGTCGTCCTCAACGCCGGTGTGGTGGCCGTGGTCGCCGGGATCGTCACGGGCACGTGGTCGCTCACCCTTGTCGGAGCGGTCGGGGTGGGGGCCGCGGCTGCCGCCCACGGTGCCGCCATCGCCCTGCAGGCCCACCGCGCGCTCCCCTCCCGCTTCGGCGCCTCGGTGCGCTACTACGTAGCGGCGTCGGCGTGCCTGCCCGTCGGCGCCGCGCTGGGCACGCTGCTGGCACGCCACCCCGGCGAGCTGCTCCACGGCCGGGTCGTGCTGGCCCACGTGGCCGTCAACGTCCTCGGCTGGGTCGGCCTCACGGTGCTCGGAACGCTCCTGACCCTGTGGCCCACCATCCTGCGCACCCGCATCGCCGAAGGCGCCGAGCGCCGGTCACGCCAGGCGTTGCCGGCCCTCGTGACCTCCCTCACCGTCGTGGTGACGGCCGCCCTGGCCGGTGCCCGCACCGTCACCGCGGTGGGCCTGCTCGCCTTCCTCGTCGCCGCGCTCTGGTCGCTGCAGCCCATGCTGGGGGCCGCGCGGGCCAGACCACCCCAGACGTATGCCGCGTGGTCCGTGCTGGCCGCGGTCGGCTGGCTCGCGGTGTCGCTCGGCTGGCTCGCGGTGCTCGTGCTCCTCGCCCCCGACTGGGGCGCCGCGGGCGAGGCCACCCACCGCGTCGCCGTGCCCCTCGCTGCCGGGTTCGGCGCGCAGGTGCTGCTCGGGGCCCTGACCTACCTGCTGCCGGTGGTGCGCGGCGGCGGCCCGTCGGCCGTGCGGGCCACCACCGACGTGCTCGAGCGTGCGGCGGCGCTGCGGGCCGTGGTGGCGAACGCGGGCCTCGCGCTCCTCCTGCTTCCCGCCCCCAGCGTCGTGCGGGTGCTGGTCTCGGCCCTGGTGCTGGCGTCCTACGCCTCCTTCCTCGTGCTGCTCTCGTCGGCGCTCAGGACCGCCCGCCGTGCTGACCGGGCAGCGGCACCGGGCCCCGACGGGACGAGGGCCCCCACCCCGGCACGACACCAGCCCGAGCCGCGCGCACAGGTGCGCGCGCGGCATACCGGATGGGCCATGGCCGGACTCTCGGCGGTGGTGCTGGCCGTGGCACTGGGAACCGCGGTCGACCCGACCGCCATCGGAACGGGCTCGTCCGCGTCCTCCGCCGGGATCGCCGCCACCGGCCACACGACGACCGTGCACGTCGAGGCGCGCGGCATGCGCTTCCACCCCGACTCCGTCGACGTCCCGGCTGGAAACCGGCTCGTCATCGAGGTCGTCAACCGTGACAGCGACGTGCACGACCTCGCCCTGGAGACGGGCCAGAGCAGCGGTCGCCTCTCCACCGGGCAGACCGGGCGGCTGCCGGTCGACGTGGTGGGCCGCGACCTCGACGGCTGGTGCACGGTCGTCGGGCACCGGCAGATGGGGATGGTGTTCTCCGTCAAGGTCATCGGCGCAGCGGCACCGGCTGCTGCGCACCAACCCGGCACCCCGCATGGGGTGCTCGCCCAGAAGGGCACCCTGCAGCACCAGGCGGCGACCGGTGACGCGGCTCGCCCGGACTTCCTGGCGACGCCGGCCGCCGGGTTCGCTGCCCGGGACGCGCGGCTCGCACCGGCGAGCACCGCACAAGTGCACCGCATCTCGCTCGTCGCACGGGAGGTGGTGCGCGAGGTGGTCGTGGGTGTGCGGCAACGACTGTGGACCTTCAACGGCACGGCCCCCGGCCCCGTGCTGCGCGGACACGTCGGAGACCGGTTTGAGGTGACGCTGCGCAACGACGCCGGCATGGGCCACTCCGTCGACTTCCATGCCGGCGCCCTGGCCCCCGACACACCGATGCGGACCCTCGCGCCGGGCGAGTCCCTGACGTTCTCCTTCACGGCGCAGCGGGCCGGGATCTGGATGTACCACTGCAGCTCGATGCCGATGTCGCTGCACATCGCCAACGGCATGTTCGGCGCGGTGGTGATCGACCCGCCGGGGCTGCCCCGCGTCGACCGTGAGTACCTGTTGGTGCAGTCCGAGCTCTACCTCGGTGTGCAGGGCGGGACCGCCGACCCGGCAAAGGTCGCGGCCGAGCGGCCGGATGCCGTGGTGTTCAACGGTTTCGCGAACCAGTACGACCACGACCAGCTGCCGGCACGCGTCGGCGAGCGGGTGCGCGTGTGGGTCCTCGACGCAGGACCCAACCGGCCGAGCTCGTTCCACGTCGTGGGATCCCAGTTCGACACGGTGTTCCTCGAGGGCAGCTACCTCACCCGGCCCGGCTCACCGGGCACGGTCGGTGGTGCGCAGGCCCTGGCACTGCAACCTGCCCAGGGGGGATTCGTGGAGCTGACGTTCTCCCAGACCGGCCACTACCCCTTCCTGTCGCACGTCATGGTCGACGCCGAGCGCGGCGCCCACGGCCTCCTCCGGGTGACCGGGTAGGGGCCGCGGGCGCCGCGCAGGTGGACTGGCGACTCCCCGGGACGGGCTGTCAGGCGCCCTTCGCGGCGATGAAGCCCTGCTCGAGGTCGGCGAGGATGTCGTCGATGTGCTCGATGCCGACGGCGAGCCGCACCAGCCCGGGCGTGACCCCCGCCGCCAGGCGGTCGCTGTCAGGGCCCTGCGAGTGCGTCGTCGAGGCGGGGTGGATGGCCAGGGAGCGCACGTCGCCGATGTTGGCGACGTGGCTGTGCAGGTCGAGCGCCTCGACGAAGCGGCGACCGGCCTCGACCCCACCCGCGATCTCGAAGGCCAGCACCGCACCGGCACCGCGCGGGGTGTACTTCTTCGCCTTCTCGTAGGACTCGTGATCGGGCAGCGAGGCCCACACGACCTTCTCGACCTGGTCGTGCGCCTGGAGGAACGCGGCGACCTTGTGCGTGTTCTCGAGGTGGCGGTCGAGCCGCAGGCTCAGCGTCTCGATGCCCTGGGCGATGAGGAACGCGTTGAACGGCGCCACCGCCGGACCGAGGTCGCGCAGCAGCTGCACGCGGGCCTTGAGGATGAACGCGAGGTTGGCCCCCAGCGGGCTGCCGACGCCGAGGTCCCGGGCGAACACGAGCCCGTGGTAGCTCTCCTCGGGCGTGTTGTAGTTGGGGAACCTCTCCGGGTCGGCGGCGTAGTCGAAGGTGCCGCCGTCGACGATGACGCCGGCGATCGACGTGCCGTGGCCGCCGAGGTACTTCGTGGCCGAGTGCACGACGACGTCGGCGCCCCACTCGAGCGGGCGGATGAGGTAGGGCGTCGCGATGGTGTTGTCGACGACGAGCGGCACCCCGGCCTCGTGGGCCACCGCGGCGACGCCCTCGATGTCCAGCACCTCGGACTTGGGGTTGGAGATGGACTCCCCGAAGAACAGCTTGGTGTTGGGCTGCACCGCCGCCCGCCATGACTCGACGTCGTTGGCGTCCGCGACGAAGCTCACCTGGATGCCGAACTTCGGCAGCGTGTGCTTGAGCAGGTTGTAGGTGCCGCCGTAGAGGCTGGGGCTCGCCACGACGTGGTCCCCCGCCTCGGCGATGTTGAGGATCGCCAGCGTCTCGGCCGCCTGCCCGGAGGCGACGAGCAGGGCGCCGACACCTCCCTCGAGCGAGGCGACCCGCTGCTCGACGGCGTCCTGCGTCGGGTTCATGATCCGGGTGTAGATGTTGCCGAACTCCTTGAGCGCGAACAGGTTCGCCGCGTGCTCGGTGTCCTTGAAGACGTAGGAGGTCGTCTGGTAGATCGGCAGGGCGCGAGCCCCGGTGGCCGCGTCGGGCTCCTGCCCCACGTGGACCTGGCGGGTCTCGAACGACCAGTTGGCGTTGCTCATCTCGGTGACCTTCACTCTCGTGGCCGCGACAGCGCGGCGTCGGCGTGGTCCGTCGCCGACGGTGGAGTGGTGCAGGTCGCCACCGTCGAGGACGGTGCGGGACACCTGGGTGTCGCTGGGCCTCCCGCGCTTGCGCACGGCAGGTGCCGTGCGCCTGGTCCTCACCCGGGGCACCCCACCGCGGAGGAGGGTTGCCGGCCAGCGAGCCGGGGCTTGACGCTGGCGCTCATGACCTGTGACGAGGGTATGCCGCGTCGTCACCGACGCGGCATACCCGTCTCTCATGGCGGACCGGGCGGTCCGCACCGTGGCGGCCGCGTGGCCGCCCCGTGGGGGGGGTTCGTGGCCGCCCCGTGCCACCCCGTCAGGGCAGCATCCAGCCCAGCCCCGACGTGGACTGGAGGTAGACCAGCACGCACATGAACGCCAGGAAGCCCAGGCTCCAGCCGACCACGCGCCGGAACAGGTCGCCCTCGCGACCGGAGAGGCCGACGGCGGCCGCGGCGATGGCGAGGTTCTGCGGCGAGATCATCTTTCCCAGGACGCCGCCGGAGGAGTTTGCCGCGGCCATGAGCGCGGGGCTGAGCCCGACGTCCTTGGCCGCCGAGACCTGCAGCGCGCCGAAGAGCGAGTTGGAGGAGGTGTCGGACCCCGTCACCGCGACGCCGAGCCAGCCGAGGATCGGTGACAGCACGGCGAACGCCGCCCCCGCGCCGGCCATCCAGGACCCGAGCGACGCGGTCTGGCCCGAGGCGTTCATGACGTAGGCGAGGCCGAGGACCGCCATGACGGTGAGGATCGCCGAGGCGAGCTGGCGGTAGGTCGCGCCGTACGCGGTGAGCGCCTTGCGCGGCGAGATGCCGATGGCCGGGATGGTCAGCAGGCCCGCGATGAGCATGAGCGTGCCTGCGGCGTTGAGCCAGTTGAGCTTGAACACCGGCAGGGTGGAGTCCTTGCCCGAGGCCGTCTTGAGGCCGTCGAGGCCGGGCCAGTGGAAGGCCTTGCTGGGGGCGTCCAGCAGGTCCTTGACGCCGGGCAGCTGGGCGACGATGAACAGCGCGATGATGATGAGGTACGGCGCGTAGGCGCGGACCACGTCGGCGGTGCTGTCGGTCCGGTTCGCATCCCGGGACGCGAGGTCGCCGGCCGTCGTCGTGGGGACGGGCTCGTCGTGCCGGTGGTCGCGCGTCCGGTGCCCACCGGCTCCGGTGGCGCCGCCGCGGGCAGCAGCGCGGGCCGAGCCACCGCTGCGGGCGCCGACGAGGTCGTCGTCGGTCTCGGTCTCGACGTACGCCGTCGCGGGCTGCCAGACACGCAGCAGCAGCACGACCGCAAGAGCACCGACGAGCGCGGCGACGATGTCGGTGAGCTGGGTGGACAGGAAGTTCGACGTCGCGAACTGCGCCAGCGCGAACGCCACACCGCAGACCAGCGTGGCCGGCAGGGTCGCCCGCACCCCCTTGCCCTTGTCGACGATGTAGACGAGGGCCATGGGCACGAACACGCCGAGCAGCGGGGTCTGCCGGCCGACGATCTGCGCCAGGTGGTGCTCGGACTGGCCGCTGACGGTGGCCAGGGTCGTGATCGGCACCGCGAGGGCACCGAACGCGACGGGGGCGGTGTTGGCGACGAGCGCGACCACGGCGGCCTTCATGGGTCGGAAGCCGAGCGCGATCAGCATGACGCTGGTGATGGCGACGGGCGTGCCGAAGCCGGCCAGCGCCTCGAGCAGCGCACCGAAGCAGAACGCGATGATGACCGCCTGGATCCGCTGGTCGTCGCTGACCTTGGCGAACGAGCGCCGCAGGACGTCGAAGTGCCCCGTCTCGACGGTCATGTTGTAGAGCCAGATCGCGTTGATGACGATCCACAGGATCGGGAAGAAGCCGAAGGCCGCGCCCTCGAGCCCCGACGAGACCGCCTTCCCGACCGGCATGGAGTAGGCAGCCACGGCCACGACGAGGGACACCGCGAGGGAGACCAGGGCGGCCTTCCACGCGGCCAGGCGCAGCACGCCCAGCAGGACGAACAGGGTCAGCAGGGGCAGCATCGCGACGAGTGCGGTGATCGTCAGGGAGCCGGCGACGGCGTCGAGCACGGGTCTGTACATGGTGGTCACCTCGGGGTGGGAGGGCGGTGGGACTACATGGACGGTGCACGTCGGTGGACGTGCGGTTGTCGTGCCAGCAGGGGTGGTGGGCTCAGCCCGTCTCGCGCCTCCTGTCGGCGCCGAAGACGTCGGGCGAGCGGCCGCGGATCGAGGCGTCGAGCACCTCGACCGTGTGCGCCATCGGCAGTGCCGTGCCGGCACGCTCGAGTGCCGAGGCGACCTGCATGAGGCACCCCGGGTTGGCGGTCACCAGCAGGTCGGCCCCGGTCGCGAGGACGTTGCGCGCCTTGCGGTCGCCGAGCTCCCGGGCCGGCTCGGGGTTGAGCAGGTTGTAGACCCCCGCAGAGCCGCAGCACAGGTCCCCCTCGGCGATCTCCCGCACCTCCAGGCCCGGTATGCCGCGCAGCAGCTCACGGGGCTGGGTCCGGACGCCCTGGGCGTGGGAGAGGTGGCAGGCGTCGTGGTAGGCGACGGTCACCGGGAGCGGGTGCCGCGGTGCGACCGTCCCCACCTCCGCGAGCAGCTCGCTGACGTCGCGGACGCGCGCGGCGAAGTCGCGGGCCCGGTCGGCGTACGCCGCGTCGTCGGCGAGCAGCTCGGCATACTCCTTCATCGCCGACCCGCACCCGGCGGCGTTGACGACCACGGTCTCCACCCCGGTCGCCTCGAAGGTGTCGATGAGCTCACGGGCGAAGCGCCGCGCCTCTGCCTCGCGGCCGCTGTGCCCGGAAAGGGCGCCGCAACAGCCCTGACCTGCCGGGGCCACGACGTCGAACCCCTCGGCCGCGAGCACCCGCACGGTGGCCGCGTTGACGCCGGGGAAGAACTCCCGCTGCACGCAGCCGAGGAGCATGCCCACGGTGCCGCGCCTGGTGCCCCGGGCGGCGACCCGCTCCGGCACCGGCTGGGGCCGACCCAGCCGTGGGGCGAGCGCCTCCATGCTGGCCAGCTGGGGTGAGAGCCGCTCGAGCAGCCCGCTGCGGCGCAGCAGCCTCGACAGGCCGGTCCGCTGGTGCAGGCGCAGCGGTCCGCGCAGGACCTTGAGCCGCCGGGGGTAGGGGAACAGCGCGAAGATCGCCGACCTCAGCGCGCGGTCGGCGCGGCTGCGCTCGTGCCGTCGCTCGACCTGCGCGCGGGTGGCGGTGATGAGGTGGTCGTACTGCACCCCGGACGGGCAGGCCGTCACGCATGCCATGCAGCCCAGGCAGGCGTCGAAGTGCTCGACCATCGAGTCGGTCATGGGCTCGCCCTGCAGCCCCTCGTTCATGAGGTAGATCCGCCCTCTCGGCGAGTCCATCTCCTCCCCCCACAGGACGTAGGTGGGGCACGACGGCAGGCAGAAGCCGCAGTGCACGCAGTCGCTGACGAGCTCGGCCGAGGGCGGGTGGTGGTCGTCGAAGGCCGGCTCCCCCGGCTGCACTCCCGTGAGCGAAAGCCGCGCGTCGGTGCCCAGCGTGCCTGCAGGCGAGGACACCGGAGGTTCGGGTGGCGAGGTGGTCACGCTAGATCCCTCCGACGAAACGGCCGGGGGCGAGCAGCCGCCCGGGGTCGAACTGGACCTTGACCGCCTGCATCAGGGACAGGCCGCCGACCGGCCCCCAGGGGTCGACGAGGTCGGTGGTGCCGGGCGGCCCCTCGAGCAGGACCACCGAACCACCGAAGCCGGGTGCGGACGCGCGCAGGGCCGTCGTGAACGCGGCAACCTCGTCGGCGCCACCCCCCACCGCGACCGTGGCCGTGCCCACCGCGACCGACCCCCGCAGGGCGGCGCGGCAGCCCGACACGGACTCCGCGCGCGCGAGGGCATCGAGCAGCTGCGACAGGGCGGCGAGCTCGTGGGTCACCTTGAGCAGGGCGTCCTGGTCACCGGTGCTTCCCCCGCCTGCGACCGGCTCGCGCCCCCACCACGGCGGCGGCTCCTGCTGCCGCTGGGCGCCGTGCCCGAGCAGGGCCGCGACCTCGGCCGCGCGGTCGTCGAGCCCGTCGGGGTGGCCCTCGAGCAGCACCGAGACGACGGCGTCGCCCCCGCCCACCGGCCGGTCGAGCTCCACGGCCGACGGGACGACCTGGCTGTGCACCAGCGACCGCACGACCTCGCGCAGGACCACCTGGCTCATGGGCGCGCCGGTCACCCAGGTGCGCCCAGCCGGCACCGGGTGCAGCCGGAAGGCCACCTGCGTGACGACGCCGAGCGTGCCCCAGGAGCCGGTGAGGAGCTTGCCGAGGTCGTAGCCGGCGACGTTCTTGACCACCTTGCCGCCGCTGTGGGCCACGACGCCGTCGGCCCGGACGATGGTCATGCCGATGACCAGGTCGCGGACCGCGCCGTGGGCCAGCCGCGTCGGCCCGGTGACCGCGGTCGCGACCGCACCGCCGACGGTGCCGGAGCGCGCGGGGTCGACGCCGAGGCGCTGGGACGCCCCGGCGAGGTCGGCCTGGAGGTCGCTGAGCCGCCGTCCCGCGCCGACGACGGCGATGAGGTCACCTGCGGCGTGCTCGACCAGCGTGTCGAGACCGCTCGTGTCGAGCACGACGTCGAGCCGCTCGGGGTCGTGGCCCCACGCGAGCTTGGTGCCGGCACCCCGGACGACCACGGCGAGGTCGTGCTCCGTCGCCGAGTGCAGCACCGCCGAGACCTCCTCGGTGGAGGTGGGGCGCACGACCCAGCGCGGGGCCGTGGCACCCACGAGGTCGGTGTCGGTGGCGTCCTCGACGCGGCCGGCGCACGCCCTGACGAGCGCCTCGCGCGCGGCTGCGGTGACGGTGCCCGCCATCAGAACACCTCCGCCACGCCGGCCTCCGCGAGCGGGTGGACGCCCTGGTGCCGGCCCGGGCGCTCACCGCAGAGCCTCGGTGTGGGGAAGACCTTGCCGGGGTTGGAGATCGATGACGGGTCGAAGGCGCAGCGGACCAGCTGCATGGTGTCGAGGTCGTCGTCGGTGAACATCCGGGGCATGTACTTCGCCTTGTCCGACCCGACACCGTGCTCGCCGGTGATGGACCCCCCGTGCTGGATGCACAGGTCGAGGATCGCTCCCGAGACCTCCTCCGCCCGTTCGGACTCCCCCTCGACGCTGTCGTCGAAGAGCACGAGCGGGTGCAGGTTGCCGTCACCGGCGTGGAAGACGTTGGCGACGCGGACGCCCGACTCGGCCGACAGCCGGGCAATGCTGCTGAGGACCTCCGGCAGCGCTGTCCGGGGGATGACCCCGTCCTGGACGATGTAGTCGGGGCTGATCCGGCCCACGGCCGCGAAGGCCGACTTGCGGCCCTTCCAGAACAGGGCGCGCTCTGCGTCGTCGGCGGCGATCCGGATCTCGAACGCCCCGTGCGCCCGGCAGTGCCCCTCGACCTCCTCGAACACCTGCTGGACGTCGGAGGCCGGGCCGTCGATCTCGACGATGAGCACCGCCCCCGCTCCCTCGGGGTAGCCGCACTGCACCGCCGCCTCGGCCGCCTCGATGGCCAGCGCGTCCATCATCTCGATGGCCGCGGGGATGACCCCGGCCCCGATGACGGCCGACACGGCCGCTCCGGCCTGGTCGGTCCCTGGGAACGCCGCGAGCAGGGTGCGCACGTCGGCCGGGGTGCGGGTCAGGCGCACCGTCGCGGCGGTGACGACGCCGAGCGTGCCCTCGGAGCCGACGAGCGCGCCGAGAAGGTCGTAGCCCGGGGCGTCGGGCGCCTTCCCCCCGATCTGCTCGACCTCCCCCGTCGGTGCCACCAGCTCGAGCCCGGTGACGTGGTTGCTGGTGAAGCCGTACTTGAGGCAGTGCGCCCCGCCGGAGTTCTCCGCGACGTTGCCGCCGATCGAGCAGACCTGCTGGCTCGAGGGGTCCGGCGCGTAGTAGTAGCCGTCGGGCCGGGTGACGTCGCTGAGCTGCAGGTTGATGACGCCGGGCTCGACGACGGCGCGCTGGTTGTCGCGGTCGACCTCGAGGATCCGGCGCATCGTCGACATCACGATGAGCACGCCGTCGGCGTGCGGCAGCGCGCCTCCCGACAGCCCGGTGCCCGAGCCGCGGGCCACGAAGGGGACGCGCTGGGCGGCGCACTCCCGCACCACCGCGGCGACGTCCTCGGTCGAGGCGGCGAGGACGACGACGGCCGGCACGACGCGGTACTGCGCGAGCCCGTCGCACTCGTAGGTGCGCAGGCGCTGGCGGTCGGTGATCACCGCCGCGTCACCCACCAGGGCCCGCAGCCGTGCTGCCAGGACGTCAGTGTCCATCGATCAGAACCGCCTCACCATTCCACATCGCGGAAACAGGCTTCTGCTGATCGGAGTTTATTTCCGGCATTGCGGACAGGTCAACGGTGCCGCTCAACGGCGGCGTGGCGCCTCCTGTCCTCATCGCCGCTGGTCACGTGCTCGCGGACCGACGCAGCACGCCCGAGGTCGGCGCCGGTGCGCTCCACGGCCACCGACGTGACGTGCATCCGCAGCGAGGAGCCCTCGGTGCGCAGGACGACGTCGAGGTCGTCGAGCCAGCGCCGGCGCGCCCAGGCGGTGGCGCGCACCTGCGCCTGCTCGGCCAGCCACGCCCGGGTCTGGGCCATGCCCCGCGGCCGGACCCGGTTGACCGCTCCCGCGGTGGCGGTGGCCCCTGCCGTGTGGGCGCGACCCGAGCCACCACCCAGACCGCCCAGGGCACCACCCCGGGCCCCGCGCAGGTCGGCCAGCCGGCTGCGGGTGCCTGCGGCGAGGCGGTCGCGGGTGGTCAGGGCGGCGGCGCGGCGCTCGGCCCGGGTGGTCGCGGCACGCACGGCTTCCGCGTTGGTCGCGCGGGCACCGGACTTGAGCAGGGGCGCCGCTCCCCCGGCCAGGGCCGCGCCGCCGCGCAGCAGCAGGTCGGTCGCGTCACCGTCGCCGTAGGCGGCGAGCACGGTCCCGTCGGCCGCGAGCCGGACGCCCTCGGCCGCGGACGCCACGGGAGCGAGCACCTTGAGGGGCGGAGCCAGTGAGAGCGTGCCGGCGACCGCCGCCACCGCGCCGCCAGCCCGGCTCACCCCCGTCAACGCGTCGTAGACGGCGCTGTCGGCCAGGCCGTCGTCGAGCAGCGCGTGCAGGGTGGTGGCGCAGCGCCGGTCAGCCACCTCGAAGGCGTCCCAGGCGAGCTGGTGCCGTCGGCGGGCCTCCTCCACCCGTTCGCCGTGGGCCACCATCTCCGCACGGTGCACGACTGCCGCGGCCCGCTCGGTGGGGTCCGGGCTGGCCTCGGCCAGGGCCATCCGGTCCCCCGCGGCCAGGAACGGGCCCCACTCCTCGGCGAGCACCCGCTGCGCCCAGGCCACCTCGGCCTGGGCCACGGCCAGCCCGTCCGCCAGCCCCCGCAGCGCCGACGCCGCGACGCCGTACCGGTTGGCCACCGCGGCCAGCACTGCAGGCACCGCGCCCACCCGCCGGGCGAAGGCGCTGCCTGCCGGGCTCGACCAGCCGACCAGACCCGGGTCGCCGAGGCCGCCCACCGTCCGGCCGAGGGCGGCGACCCCCTCCCCCTGCCGCGCGAGGACGTCCGCCAGCGCGCGCACCTCTACCGGGTCCCCCGGCAGCGGGGCCAGGGCTCGCGGCTGCACAGCCCGCGCGACGTCCGCGCTCACGGGGCGTCACCGCCTGCGCCGGCGAACAGCGACGCCGCGTCCTGCTCGACCTCGACGTAGACGGCCCCCGCCCGGCGCAGCGACGCCCCGAGCTCGTCGAGCCTCCGTCCGAGGAGCAGCCGCTGGTGCTCGAAGTCCCCGAGCACCCCGGCGAGCGCGCCCCGCGACCGGCCGTGGCCCAGCGCCCAGGCCCGGGACGCGGCGCTGTCGGCGCACCACGCGAGGTCTGCGGCCACGTGGCCCATCGACTCCCCCAGCGCGACCAGCTCGTCACCCGCCACCTCGATCCTCATGCCCGGAAGGCTAGGCGGGCGCCCGGACACCGCCCACCGGTTGTCCACAGGCCCCCCAAGGCCACCACTGGCCCACCCCTGGCCCACCCCTGGGCCACCCCTGGGCCGCTGCGAGGCCGCTCCGGGGCCGCTCCGGGGCCGCTGCGGACATGGTCCCGGCGTGGCGGGTGTCAGCGGGCCGTGTTTGCATGGGCCTCATGACGATTCAGGGTGAGTACGTCCCCAGCACCGCCCAGTGGGTCCGCGACCAGGTCGAGCAGATCGAGGCGAAGGGCACGACCCGCGCGGTCAGCATCCAGGACCGGCCGGTCGTGATGCTCACGATGCTCGGCATCTCCGGCAAGGTCCGCAAGGTGCCCCTCATGCGGGTCGAGCACGACGGCGTCTACGCCGCAGTCGCGAGCAAGGGCGGAGCGCCCGAGCACCCCGCGTGGTACGCCAATGTGCGCAGGAACCCGGTCCTCGACCTGCAGGACGACGACCGCACCTGGACCGTGCGGGCCCGCGAGATCGAGGGCGAGGAGCGCGAGGTCTGGTGGGAACGCTGCGTCGCCGCCTTCCCGCCCTACGCGGAGTACCAGACCAAGACGGACCGCCTGATCCCGGTCTTCCTGCTCGAGCCGGTCGAGGCCTAGGCCCGGTCGGGGCCGCTGCGGGCTGTCCGGCGCAGCCAGAGGAGCCCGAGCACCGGGAGGACGAGCGGCACGTAGCCGTAGCCCGACCCGAAGTGCGACCACACCGTCTTGTCCGGGAAGGCGTCCTTGGCCACGTAGGACGACAGGCCGACCACGAGCACCCCGGCCAGTTCCACCGAGATCGCGACAAGGGCCACCCTGCGCGACGTCCGGTCGCCCCGGGCCAGCGCGACGGTGGCCACGACGTAGATGACGGCGGCCACGGCCGACAGGCCGTAGGCGAGCGGCGCCCGCGAGAAGTACTCGGTGATCTGCAGGACCGAGCGCCCCGTCGCGGCGAGGGCGAGCAGGCCGTAGACGGCGACGAGGACGACGCCGGGCCCGGAGCGGGTCGAGCGTGGCGCGCCGTGGTCGGTAGCGGGGGTCACCTCAGCCACCGAGGTTCCAGATCTGCTGCAGCCGCGCGGTCATCACGGCGACGGCGAAGGCTGCCACCGCGACCACGCCCATGGACCAGCGCGTCTTCTCCTTGAGGGAGAGGAACACCGCCACCGGCGGCAGGAACGGCAACGTCAAGGCGTACGCCGCGAAGGTCGCCGTCTCGGCGTCGTCACCCGGCACCGAGCCGAGGTGGACGAGCGCCACGACGGCCTGGACCAGCACCCCCAGCTCGAGCACCGCCCCGACGAGCAGCAGGCGGTCGTCGACGAGCCGCGACCGCGCGGCGTACCAGCCGGACAGCGCCAGCAGGAGCAGGGCCACCACGAACACGAGCACGGTCAGGGGTAGGAGCACAGCGGGAAGCGTACGCGAGCAGCACCGTCGCCCTGCGGGCCGGGAGCCGACCTAGCCGGTGGTCACGGGGGTGGGCAGCGGAGACTCCGCGAGCGACCCGCTCGTGGGTGACGGAGCCGGGGTCGACGTGCCTCCTCCCTTGGGCGGGGAGGTCTTCGGCGACGCCGTCTTCGAGGGCGAGCCCTTGACCGGCGCCGTCTTCGAGGGGGCGGACTTGGTCGGCTTGGGGGCGCTGCCCTTGGAGGTCGGCGAGTTGGGGTTGGGCGTCTTGGTCGTCGTGGTCGAGGTGGTCGACGGGTCGGGGGTACCCGTCGTCGTGCCCTCGGTCGTCGTGGTCGTGGCCGGCGTGGGCGCGGTGGTGGTCGTGGGCGACCCGGTGCCGGACGGGGTGCCGGAGGACTGCGTCGTCTTGGGCCCCTCGGCGGTGGGGACGATGGTCGCGGGCACGGTGACGGGCGCCCCCGGTGCGGTCGCCAGGACCGTCACGCAGTAGCCGTCGACCCGGTCGGCGCCACCGGCCGCGGCCGCGAGGTTGCGGAAGGCGACCGAGGACTGGCGGGGCGTGCCCTTGCTCTTGTCGGCCGCCCAGGCGCGGCACAGCCCGAGGGCGGGGCTGGCGGGAGCCGTCGGCCCGACGGTGGAGCCGCGCCCGGTGCGCGAGGCGCTGGCGCTGCCGGTGCGTGGGGCCGGGACACCGTGGCGGGTCGGCGCAGGCGCCCCGATGGTGTCGTGCATGACCTTCTGGACGGGGTCCGGGAGGGCGCCGACGTAGGCCGCGGCACCGATGCCACCGAGCGACATGGCCGATGCCGACAGCACGGCTATGCCGAGCAGCGCGGTCCGCGAGCGGCCGGCGGCGTTGGCGATGCCGTGGCTGCGCCCGGCGGTGCGGGAGGAGCTCGTGAGCACACCGCCCAGGGCGACCACCCTCGTGCGGGGAACCGACCACGCCGGCGGCCGGGGGATGCTGCGGAAGGCTGCCGTGGCGACCCGCTCGTCGGCGAGCTCGGCCGCCGTCGCCGGGGCGGCGAGAGACCAGGACAGGAGCTCGGCGCCGGCGCCGACCCGCTCGAGGGCGCGGGCCTCGGATCGCCGCACGGTCGCCACGTCTGCTCCGACCACGTCGGACACCGACTGCACGGGCAGACCACCTCCGAGCCGCAGCATGAGGATCTCGCCCTGGCCGAGGGGCAGGGCGCGCAGTGCGGCGATGGTGTCGCCGAGCCCGCGGTGCACCGGGTCGCCGGCGATGTCGTCCTCGACGAGGTCCTCGGCCTCGATCGCGTCGCCACCGGGCAGGGTGGCACCGGGCAGGGTGGCACCGGACGGGTTGCCACCGGGCAGCGGGACACCGGGGAGCGCCGTGACCGATCCCCACCCGTGGCGCGGGCTGCTCTCCTCCGCCCGCATCCGGGTGCAGGCGAGGATCCAGACACGCCAGGCGAGCTCGTCGCCAGTGAACCCCGGCAGCCCACGGACCACCGTGATCCAGCCCTCGCAGGCTGCGTCGTAGGGGTCGTCGACGCCGATGACCCGCAGGTAGCGCACCATCAGGGGGTTGGCATCGCCCCAGAGCCGGGCGAAGGCAGCCTCGTCCCCGGCCTGGGCGTCACGCAGCGTGCGTGTGAATGCGGTCCCCAGCACCAGTCCAGTATCCGTCCTGTGTGCGGCCTGTGGCCTCGTCCGTTCGGGCTGTTCCCAGTGAGTACTGCTGTGGAGCCGGTCAGGCGGTCCGGCGCTCGAACGTCACCAGCACGCCCTCGGTCCCGCCGGGTCCGACGCGCCCCTTGACCTCCACGGCCGTGACCGCCTTGAGCTGCCAGCCCTTGCCGGCCCACTCGTTGAGCACCTTCTCCAGCTTGTCGGCCGACATCTTGCCGCCGATGAGGCCTTCACGGACCTGGACCACCTTGTACTCGTACATGGCGGCAGCCTAGATCGACCCGAGGGCTGCGGGCAGGGTCCGCGACGCGGCCACGCCGGGGCGCATCCCGGTCAGGCGGCCTCGAGGGGGTGCGGCATCGGTGCCACGCCGTCGGGCGAGGCGAGGTGGAACCCGAGCAGCCGGACCCCGTGGCGGCTGCAGGCCTCGACCGTCGCCCGGTGCCAGCGCCGGTCGTGGTCGGTGGGCAGCAGGCCGCGACGCCGGCCCCGGCCGACCAGCAGGGCACCGTCCCTCTCGCCGACGAACGGCAGGACGAGGTCGAGCAGGCGCAGCAGCTCGTCCTCCCCTGCGCCCTCGGGGAGGTCGGTGACGACGATGGGCTGGATGCCGCGGTCGCCGTCGTCGCACACCATGAGACCCACTGCGCCTGCGCGGCGCTCGTCGATGCCGACCATGAGGTCGACGACGTCGGCCTGCACAGCCGCGTCGGTGAGCGGGGTGGTCCTGATGTCGTCCGGGAGGTCCTGGTAGGTCATGACCGGCATGCTGCCCCGAACCGCACTGGACGCCGTCGGGTTATCCCCAGCCGCATCGTCCCTTTCCCGGTGGGGCATCGGACGAACGGTGGGTAGAGGCGCCAATGCGGCCCGGCGGCCGGCAGCGCTCAATACCGTCCCGTGCCGTGGACACCGACCGACTGACCTCACCCGAGCCGAGCGTCCCCGCTGTCGGCACCCGGTCGCACTCGCGCGCGGTCGCACGGCAGGCGGACCTGCTGGTCAACCGCCTGCTCGCCATCAAGGCGCTGGGGACCCTGGCAGCCGAGCTGCAGGGGCTCGACGGCCCCGTGCCGCCGGTCGGCGGGCAGGCCTAGGCGCCCTCGACCGCCATCTCCCCCAGCTCGGACCAGCTGGTGCCCTCGACGGTCGTGTTGACGATCTTCGGGGTCGCGCTGAGGTAGCGGGGCAGCTCGCGCGTCGCCGTGGCGAAGTGGTCCGACTGCACGTGCGCCGCACCCGCCGCGTCGTCCCGGAACGCCTCCACGAGGACGTACTCGTGCGGGTCGTCGACGCTGCGTGACCAGTCGAACCACAGGCAGCCCCCCTCCGCCCTGCAGGCCTGCGTGAACTCACGGCTCAGCTCGGGCCACGCGTCGGCGTGCTCGGGCTTCACGGGGAACTTGGCGGTGATGAAGATCAAGGGTCTGCTCCTCGGCGGGGGCGGTGGGACTGCGGTCGTCACCACCCTGCCACGGCGGCGCCGGTGAGGGCCTCGTGGGCGCGGTCGGGGCCGGGTGAGGCCTGCAGGGACGACGCCACGGCTCGCACGCGCTCGGCCGTGGCGGCATCGCCCAGGAGGGCGGCCAACGCCTCGCGCAGGTTCGCGGTGGATGCCGTGTTGGGGTCGAGAACCGTTGCGAGCCCTGCACTTTCGAGCGAGGCGGCTCCCGCGAACTGGTCGGTCGAGAAGGGCAGCACGAGCATCGGCACCCCGGCCGTGAGGGACTCGGTGACGCTGTTGTTGCCGCCGTGGGTCACCGCGAGTGCTGCCGACCGCAGGAGGGTGACCTGAGGCAGCGACTCCCTCACCAACCACGAGCCGGGCAGCGCGCCGAACGCCGCACGCGGGGTCGACCCGTGGGCCAGGGCGACCCGCACGTCGAGGCCCCACAGCGCCTCCACGAGCCGCGCGAGCACGTCACCGCGCACGGACAGGAAGCTGCCGAGGCTGACGTAGACCAGCGGCGCGCCACTCCCTGCGACCCAGGCGTCGACGCCCGCGTCCGGGGCCTCGACCCGCACCGCGGAGCCGAGGAAGCGGTGCGACGGCAGCAGGGCGGTGCGCTGCGGGTCGTGCAGCGCCTCGGGGTAGTTGAGCAGGAGCACGTCACCGGTCACCGCGAACGCGTCCGCGACCTCGGTGACGCCCGGTGAGAGGACCCGGGCCGCGGCGTTCCACTCGTCGGTGAACGCGTCGCGAACCTCCTCGCACACCGTACGGAGCCCTGCCAGGGCGTCGGGGTTCGGCACCAGGGCGCGGGGGAAGGTCGGTGGGCACCCGTAGACCTCGTCGCCGACCGGCAGTGCCGTGGGGTGGCCGAGGACCACGTCGGCGTGGGGCACACCGACGCTCGCCAGGGCGAGTCTGGCGGAGAAGGCGAGGTGGTCGACCACGACGGCGTCCGGGCGGACCCGGTCGACCACGTCGAGCACCTCCCGCCCGACCTGCACGGGTTCCCAGAGCAGGTCGTCGCGACGGGCGCGCGCCTGGAAGAGCAGCGTCTCCACGGCTCCTCGTCGGGTGGCGTCGAAGAACCCGCGCAGCGCATCGTCCTCCCCGGTCGGCTGTTCCTCGGCGCGGATCACCCCGGGGTTGGAGCCACGGCCCAGCTGCAGGTGCTCCCGCTCGAACCCGAAGCCGCGCACGATGTCGTCGGTGGCCGGTCCGGTGGCGACCACGACGCGCTCGCCAGCGGCCTGCCACGCCGTGGCGAGGGTGGCGAGCGGGTAGAGGTGGGAGGCGTAGTCGGGGCTGATGACCAGCAGCGTCACGACGCGGCCCCGTTCGCCAGGCTGCTCGCCGACTCCGTCGCCACCGCGCAGCCGCGGTGGTCATCGCCCTCGCAGACGGTGTGGGCCGCCCCGGTCCGGCTGGAGGCTCCTGCGTAGACGCACGCGAGGGCGTCGGCCATGGTGTCGATGCTGAAGCGGTCGCGCAGGCTCGCCAGGGCACGCCGTTGCGCCATCAGGGTCTGCGGTGAACGCGCCAGGGCCAGCGCCTCGACCACCGCAGAGGCCAGCGCCTGCGCGGACGAGGTGTCGGTGAGGATGCCGGTGACACCGGGCTCCACGTACGTGGCCGGTCCCCCGCCGTCGGGCGCGACGACGACCAGGGAGGCGGCCATGGCCTCCAGGATGGCCAGCCCGAACTCCTCCTTGAGGCTGGCGGACACGTAGACCCCGCCGGGCGCGCTGAGACCGGGCCGCCCGCGCAGGGTGGCGGCCAGCCACGTGGCGACCGTGTCGTGGGGCCGGTGCCCGGAGAGCAGGAGGCCGTGGGTGGCGGCCCGGTCACGCGGTACGGCGTCGAAGACCTGGCCGAGCTCGGCGGCCTCCTCCGGCGAGGGCGCCACCAGGTCGCCACCGACGACCAGGAGGTTGCAGGCGTCGTGGAGCTCGGGGGTGGTCGACCAGGCCCGCACCAGGGTCGCCATCCCCTTGACCCGGTTGAGCCGCCCGACCGAGATCGCGAGCGGCAGCCCGCGCCGCTCCTCGGGAAGCGTGGCGAGCAGGGCGTCGAGCTCGTCGAGCTCGGCAGGCGCCCGGCGCGAGGAGCCTGCGGCAGTCGCCGCCTGACGGAGGGCGGCGCCGGCGCGGTCCACGGCCCGGAAGTCGATGCCCTCGGCCACGACCGTCGAGCGCGCACGCTCGCGGCTCCGGTCCAGGTCGACGCCCAGCAGCTCACGGGTGTCGCGGGCGAGGTCCGGCCGGGGGAACAGCACGAGCTGCTCAGCACGCTCGGCGAGGTCGCGCACGAGCCGGTCGCGGTAGGCGAGGTGCTCAACCGCGTCGGCCTCCGCGAACGTCGCGCGGGTCAGCGTGCCCGCCGCCTCCCGGCGTGCGAGCACCACGTGCGGGTCGGGGGCGAGCGTGAAGACCACGGGCACACCGAGCTCCGCTGCCGCCTCGGCGGCGGCCAGCGAGCCGACATCCGCCATCCGCAGGTGGATCGCGTCGACCCGGCCGGCGGCCTGCAGGATCCGGCGCACCCCGCGGCGTACGGCGACGCGGTGCACCCACGCGTCGGCCATCCCCACCGGCGGCCCCCACAGGGGCACCGGGGCGTAGTGGTGACCCGGTGCGGCGAGGTCGGTGGGCACGGGCGCGCTGTCGGGGCCGCCCCGGGAGATGGTGATGACGCGGTCGACGCCGCGGTCGTCCTCGAGCAGGGCATCCCCCAGCTGGACGAGCAGGGTCGCGATGCCGCCGGTGTCCCCCTTGCCCGCACTGGTCAGCCGGCCGTCGATGTCGGCGTGGAGGAAGAGCTGGGCCACGGTCCGCCCCGCCCCGGGGCCGCCCCCGGAGCCCGTCACGTGTCGGCGCGGGGCCAGGCGTGGCGCGATGAACCGGTCCCCCAGCGCCGCGGCAGCAGCCAGGGCAGCCGGAGCCGGGAGCTGCGCAGGCTGCACCATGCCGACCAGCACCGCGGTCGCCGCATGGCCGGGGACCAGTCCGATCGTCTCGACGAGCCGGGTCGTCGCCGCGAGGTCGGCGCGTGAGGAGCCCACCCGCGCACGCTCCACCGTGCCGACGAGCACCTCGAGCACCCGATCCGGCACCGAGGGGGCCCAGCGCTCGAGGGTCCGCTGGGCGAGCATGCCGGTGAAGCCCCCGGCGGCCACCAGCTCCACCAGGGGCTCGATCGCCCTGTCGAGGGGCGGCGCGTCCGCGAGGGCCCAGGCCGTGTGCTCGGTGGTGGAGGCAGTGCCGCTGTGGAGCAACGGCACCAACGTCTCCGCGTCAGGCTGGGGCAGGGCCGCGAGGGCGTGGATGGCGCCGAGCGCGACGACGCCGTCACCCGCCTCGTGCACGGCTGCGCGCAGCACCTCGAGGCTTGTCGCCTCGACGTCACGGGCCGCGGCGAGGGTCAGGACCTCCACCGCCCTCAGCCCGCGCAGGATCGACGGCGCGGAGCGCACGTCCTCGAGGGCGGCACGCACCGCTGCTGCAGGGTCGGACACTGCGGGGCTCGACCCTGCTGCACCTGCCACGGCTGCACCCGACACGGCTGCGTTCGACACGGCTGCCGGCGTCGTCACGGCGACGTGCTCCCTCTTCACTCCTCGAGGCTAGGTCGGGCCCCGGCTCGCCGCACTCCAGGCGAACCCCCAGGGGGTGAAGAGGAGGTGAACGTCGCAATGGTCTCGCTCATGGCGTTCTCGGCGGTACTTGACCGGAGGCATACCCGCGCCCCCGCGTGGCCAGCGCGACACGCCGTGGACAGATCGTCCGAACGGATGGTTCTCGCGGACGAGGGAGACATCGGGTCACAGCAGGTGACACCCTTCACTGGCGTCACACCTGCCCCTTTCGCCCTCCCCCCGGACTTCACTGATGCGACTGATCTCTGCTGCCCTCGCCGTTGCCCTCACGCCCGTCTTCGTGGCCCTGCCGACGGTGTCCTTCGCCTCGACGGACGCGCCGCACCCGGTCCGCCCGTCGGTCGTCAGCACGCCCATCTCAGGGATCGACGCACCCGCCGCCGCGCGGGAGACCGCTCCCGGCCACCGCGGGCTCGCCCTCTCGGGCCACTCCCGCGCCGGCACCCGCGTCACCTCCGTGCTCACCGGCGAGCAGGCCCGCAAGCGCTTCACCGTCGCCGGCATCTCGTGGGCCGGCACCACCGACCTGACCGCCGACGACGTCACCGTCGAGGTGCGGCTCAAGGAGGACCAGGGCTGGACCGGCTGGGAGGCGCTGCCCCTCCCCGACGACGGACCGCAGCCCGGCACCCCCGAGGCGGTCGGTGCCCGGCTGGGTACGACGCCCATCGTCAGCGAGGGCGCGACCGGGATCCAGGTGCGGGTGGACACCCCCGACGGGCGCACCCTCCCCGACCTCAAGGTCACCACCATCGACCCCGGCACGTCCTCGGCGGACGACAACCTCACCCCCGCCCAGCCGGCGGGCAGCGCGTCGGCGGCCGCGATCCAGCCGACGATCATCACGCGGGCGCAGTGGGGCGCCGACGAGAGCCTGCGCGGCAGCAAGACGCTGAGCAGCACGGTCAAGGCCATCGTCATCCACCACACCGCCGGCACCAACGACTACACGCCGGAGACCGCGGCGGCCCAGGTGCGCGGCATCTACGCCTACGACACCCAAGGGCTCGGCTGGGCCGACATCGCGTACAACTTCCTGGTCGACAAGTGGGGACGTGTCTACGAGGGACGCGCGGGCTCGATCACCGAACCGGTCCGCGGGGCCCACGCCATGGGTTTCAACACCGACACCATGGGCATCTCCGCGATCGGCAACTACGAGACGGCGACCGCGCCCTCGGTCATGGTCGACTCCATCGCCAAGGTCGCGGGGTGGAAGCTCTCGCAGTACGGCGTGAGCCCCACCGCGACGACGCGCCTCACCTCCCAGGGCGGCACCGGCGCCAGGTACGCCGCCGGAGTCACCGTGACGCTGCCGACCATCAACGCGCACCAGAACACGTCCTACACGTTGTGCCCCGGCAAGTACCTCTACCCGCAGATGGACACCATCCGCACCAAGGCAGCCAACTACGCGCAGTACTCCAACACCGCAGGCGCGGTGCCCGTGGCGACCTCTCAGCTGTATGCCACCTACGGCTCGCTCACGTTGAAGACCGGTTCGACGGGCACTGCCGTGCGGGACCTGCAGACCGAGCTCAACCGTCGCGGCTACCCGGTCGGCACGGCCGACGGCGACTTCGGGCCCATGACGGCCAGCGGGGTGAGCGCCTTCCAGAAGGCGGCACAGCTCGTGGTCACCGGCACGGTGGCCTCCAACGACTGGAAGGCCCTGTCCGGCCTCGCGTACACGAAGCTCGCTCCCCCGGCGCCGACGGTCGTGACGCCCATCGCCGGCTTCAACGCCGACGGTCGCGGGGACGTGCTCGGCCGCACCGGCGCGGGTGACCTGTACTACTACCCGGCCGGCACCAGCACGATCGGGACGCCCGTGAGGATCAGCAGCGGCTGGGGGTCGTTCCGCCAGGTGGTCTCCCCCGGCGACTGGAACGGCGACCGGTTCTCCGACGTCATCGCCACGACCTCCGCTGGCGCCGTCTACCTCTACCAGGGCAACGGCAAGGGCGGCCTGCTCGCCGGGCGCACCCTCCTGTCGACCACGTGGGCGTCCTACGCCGACGTCCTGACACCCGGCGACTTCACCGGTGACAAGAAGCCAGACCTGTTGGCGCGCAAGGCGAACGGCGAGCTCTGGCTCGTCGCCGGCAACGGCAAAGGGGGCTTCACCGGCACCTGGCGCAAGCTGGGGACCGGCTGGCAGACCTACACCCAGGTCGTCACGCCCGGTGACGTCACCGGCGACGGCAAGGCCGACCTGCTCGGGCGCACCCCCGCCGGCGGCCTCTACCTCCACGCCGGCACCGGGTCGACCACGGGCCGCGCGTATGGCTGGCAGAGCCGGATCTCTTACGGCTGGAAGGGCTACAACACCGTCTTCTCCACCGGCGACCTCACCGGCGACGGCCGCGCGGACCTCATCGCGCGCACCGCCGCCAACGCCAACACGGTCTTCCCCGGCACGGGCAAGGGCACGTTCACCACGGGCAAGGCACTCAAGGCGCCGTGGGGCTCGACGACGATGATCGTCGGGGTGCGCTGACCTGCCCGACAGCGCATCCGGCGGGTGATCGGGAACGGCGATCAGCAATGTCTCCGGTGCCGCTGACAGCGGCTCCACCCCGGCCTAGCGTGAGGCCTGCCGGCGCCGAGGGACGTGCTGGTGGAGGCGCCTCGAGGACGAGGGGTTCGCTCCCTGATTCACCAGGGGCGGGAGCGACGCGCGGGAGGCGCCCCCAGCTCGTCCCTCGCGCCGGCTGCCTGTGCCACCGGCCTGCCTGTGCCACCGGCCTGCCTCGCCTCCAGCGACCTCACCTTCTCCCCCGGCAAACGCCCACAGGTCGGTTCACACGCCCCTGACCTGCGCAAACGGGTTGACGCGCCTCGGCTCTGGGGTGACCATGGGCCTTCGGGCAGCAGGTCAGGGCAGGGCAGGGCGCATGGAGCTTCGGCACCTCGAGGTGTTTCTCGCGGTCGTGGACCACCACGGCTTCCGGCGCGCCTCGGCCCACCTCTACCTCAGCCAGTCGGCGGTCTCCGCCCGCATCCACGAGCTCGAGCAGGAGCTCGGCGCGAGGGTGTTCGAGCGCAACCGCAAGGGCGCTGCCCTCACCGCGGTCGGTGCGGCCCTCGTCCAGCCTGCGCGACGAACCCTCGACAACGCCCGGGCGGTACGGCGCGGGGTCGAGCTCCTGGCCTACACCGGCCGCCTCACGCTCGGGGTGATGCCGGGTGGTGCAGCGGAGCTCACCCGCCCACTGCTGCTCGAGCTGGCCCGCCGCTTCCCGCGCGTCACCTTCACCTACCGGCCCGTGCCGATGACGGCCTGGCACGACGGCATCCTCGGTGAGGTCGACCTGCTGGTCACCCGCGAGCCCTTCCCGGGTTCGGAGGTCGTGGCGACCGAGCTGCTGCGGGAGGGCGTGGGCGTCGCGGTGCCGGCTTCGTTCTCCGAGGCCGACGCGCACAGCCTCTCCCTCGACGACGTCATGGGTTGCCCGATGGTGCGCACCTCTGACGCGGTCCCGCGCGCGATCACCAGCCACTGGGGGCTCGAGCACCTCGCCAACGGTTTCAAGGCGCAGCGGCGCGGACCCGCCGCCGACGGCCCGCTGGAGACCTCCGACCGCGTCGAGGCCGGGTATGGCGTCGCCGTGGGTCCGGTGTCCGTCGCGCGGATGTACGGCAGCGGCGCCTTCAGGTTCGTCCCCGTGACGGGGGTGCCGGACTCGGCCGTGGCGCTGGTGTCCCGAGGCGACGACGAGCGCGAGCTCGTCGTCGCCGTGCACCGCGAGACGGCCGACATCGTGCGTCGCATCGCTCCCCTGGTGCTGGGCGGCCGCTCGCCGGGCGTCGACGACGTGGTGGACGCCGTCCTGCGACCGACGGCTGACCCAGCCCCTGACCCGTCGGCTGACCCAGCTGCTGGCCCGGCCGCTCCGCCGGGGGCCTCAGCCGCCGGTGACGGGCTTGAGGGGTGAGCCGCTGGCCAGGATCGCCGACGTGAGCGCCTTGGCCGCCTCCGCCGGCGCCGCCTTGGTGGTGAGCAGGACCAGGTCGAGGTGGGGCAGCTTGGGCAGCCCGTGGCTGGGCGGCAGCTCCACGAGGTCGGCGGGAGTGAGCGTCCTTGCCATGACTGCGATCCCGAGCCCTGCGCGCACCGCGGCCAGGACGCCGTTGACCCCGCGGACCGTGCAGGTGATGCGGCTGCGACGCCCGGCCTTCTCCAGGGCCTGGACGCTGACGGCACGGCTCAGGCTGGGCGCCTGGTAGACGACGAGCGGCACCGGCAGCTCCGGGTCGAGCCTCGTGCCGTCGGTGCCGACCCAGACGAGGTGGTCGCGCCGCACGAGCTGCCCGCGGGTCGGCGTCGGCATCCCGGCGCTGCGCTTGACGAACGCGACGTCGAGGTGGCCCGACTCGATGCGCCGGATGAGGCTGTCGTTCTGGAGGACCGCGAGCTCGAGGTCGATGCGGGGGTAGAGCTGGCGGAAGTCGCGCAGGATCCTCGGCAGCGGGGTGAGGGCGAGGTCGTCGGTGACGCCGAACCGCAGTCGCCCCTTGAGCCGCGACCCGGTGAAGTAGCCAACGGCCCGCTCCTGCGCCGCCAGGATCTCGCGCGCGAACCCGGCCATGACCTCACCGTCGGAGGTGAGCGTGACGCTGCGGGTGTCGCGCAGGAACAACGGCCGGCCCACCGACTCCTCGAGCCGCTTGATGTGCTGGCTGACCGTCGGTTGGCGGATGCCCAGCGACTCCGCCGCCCGGGTGAAGCTCAGGGTCTGCGTCACGGCCACGAACGTGCGCAGCTGTTCGGGCTCGTACACGCTGGTCGCCCCTCGCCTCGGTCAGGTCCGGCTCATTGCGAAACGCAATGGCACTTATACGACTGATTCTGTCCCAGAATAGCGCGAGCGGCATGACGGAGGCGTCAGACTTGACCGGTACCAGCCACGGATGTGCCGGTACCCAGCCACCCACGACGCCACCCGAACGCACCTCTTCGCCAGGACGACATGAGCTCCGCCGCCTTCCACTCGGTCCACCTTCCCAAACTCACTCTCCCCCAGGGCATCTCGCGCACGTTCCCCTCGCTGGAGAACCGCAGCTTCCGCCTCCTCCTCTCCGGCCTCCTCGTGTCGGGCACCGGCGGCTGGATCCAGCGCATCGCCCAGGACTGGCTCGTCCTGACCATGACGGACAGCCCCACCGCCGTCGGCGTGGTCACGGCCTTCCAGTTCGTGCCGACGCTCCTGCTCGGGCTGCACGGCGGCCTGTTGGCCGACCGGTTCCCCAAGCGCACCATCCTGCTCGCGACGCAGGTGTCGATGGCGCTGACCGCTGCGGCGCTGGCCGCCCTCACGCTCTCGGGCGCCGTGCAGGTGTGGCACGTGTTCGGACTCGCCTTCGTCCTGGGCGTCGTCGCGGCCGTCGACAACCCGACCCGCCAGTCGTTCGTCTCCGAGGTCGTCACCGGGCCCCAGCTGCCCAACGCGATCAGCCTCGTCTCCTGCACCTTTCAGATCGGGGCCATGACCGGGCCCGTCATCGGCGGGGTGCTGATGAGCACCATGGGAGCCGGTTACGCGTTCGCGGTCAACGCCGCCACGTTCGTCGGCCCGATCGTGGCCCTGTCGCTCATGCGCGACACCGGCCACCGTCCCGGAGCCGCCACCGCGGCCGGTGCCGCCACCGCACCCGCCACCGGGGTCGACACCGCCCAGACCGTCCAGGTGTCCGCGAGCCAGGTCGCCGCGAGCGACGTCCCGGCGAGCCCGCGCGTCCGGGACGGGCTGGCCTACGCCCTGCACACGCCGAACGTCCTGTGGCCCGTCGTCATGGTCGGCGCGTTCGGCTTCTTCACCATCAGCCTGCCGGTGACGCTGGCTGCGTTCGCCAAGAACGAGTTCCACACCGGTGCCAGCGGACTCGGCCTGCTCAACGCCATGGTCGCCGTCGGCGCCCTCGGTGGAGCCCTGGCCACGGCGCGACGCACCCGGCCGCTGCGCCTGCGCACGGTGGGGTACGCGGCGTGGGCACTGGCCGTCGCCCTGCTGCTCGCCGCCGGGGCGCGGTACCAGCTGCTGTTCACCCTGGTCCTCGTCCTCGTGGGCGCCGCCAACCTCGGGTTCCTCACCAAGGCGCAGTCGCTCGTGCAGCTGGCCGCGGTCGACCACCTGCGCGGCCGGGTCGTCGGGATCTACATGCTCGTGTTCATCGGTAGTGGGGCCATCGGCGGTCCCGTGGTCGGCTGGCTCGCGGAGGCCCACGGCGCCCGCATCGCACTGCTGGCCTCGGGCGCGGTGCCCGCGGTCGTGACGGCCGTGGTCACCCACCGGCTGGCTCGTCGCGCGGACCTGCGCCTGGGCCTGACTGCGGTGTCCGTCCGCCTCCCCCGACCGTCGGTGGTCCCGCGCAACCACTGACCCTCGCGACCACCGGACCGCGACCCTTCATATGCAACCCTGCACCGAGAGCCCTCGGTCAGAACCACCTCAGGAGGCGCTCCCGCTCCTCCCGCCGCGCCGCAAGCAGCCGACGGCCGAAGCGCACCACGGTCCAGCACCACCACCGGTCGATCTCGCAGGCGGCGACGTCCGCGCGCTCCTCCCAGTGGCGGCACAGCTCCTCCAGCTCGGCCTCGGTCAACGCCGCGCACACGTCGACGAACATCCCGGTGTGCCCCTCCAGCGGGTCGACGGTCGTCGGTCCGTCGTCGCTCACCCAGGTGTCGCCAGCCTCGATCCGGTCCACCGCACCCATACCGCGATCGTCCGCCGCCGACGCGGGCTCCGCCTCCGACGATCGACGGACCTCGTCCTCCGCCCGGCAGTGGACGACCCTGAACCCGACCGGATGTCGGTGCTGAAGTCGGGGCTCGGTGCCACCATGGTCCGCATGGGGTACGACGAGGGGGTGGCGCAGCGGATCCGGGAGCTGGTGCAGGGAGAGCTCGACGTCACGGAGAAGCGGATGTTCGGGGGCCTGGCGTTCCTCGTGAACGGCAACATGTCGGTCGCGGCCAGCGGCTCCGGCGGCCTCCTGGTGCGCCTCGACCCCGAGGACGCCGATCCGCTGCTCGACGGTTCGGTGGTCACGCCCATGGAGATGCGGGGCAGCCCGATGAGGGGTTGGCTGCGCGTCACCGAGGCGGGGTATGCCACCGACGACCAGCTCCGGGGGTGGGTGGAGCGGAGCGTCGACTTCGCCCGCTCGCTGCCGCACAAGTGAGCTGCCCACCGGCGAGGTGTCACAGAGACGACGTGTGCCTTGTCTTCACTGGTGCACGCATTCACCGAGGGTATGGAGTGGGCTCATGAGGGTCTTCGTCGCTGGAGCAACGGGCGCGATCGGTCGGCAGCTGGTGCCGCGGCTGGTCCGCGCAGGGCACGAGGTCGTCGCCATGACGCGCGACGTCGCGAAGCAGGACGCGCTGGCCGCGCTGGGGGCCAAGCCGGTGGTGGCCGACGCCCTGCACGCGGAGCAGGTCGCCGAGGCGGTCGGCACCGCCCAGCCGGATGTCGTCGTCCACCAGCTCACGTCGATCGGGGCGGTGGACCTGCGGCACTTCGACAGGGCGTTCGCCACGACCAACCGGTTGCGCACGGAGGGCACCGACCACCTCCTGTCCGCTGCCCAGGCAGCCGGGGTGGGGCGGTTCGTCGCGCAGAGCTTCTTCGCGGGGTACGAGCGCACGGGTGGACCGGTCAAGAGCGAGGAGGACTCGTTCGGGCCGCACCCCGCCAAGGAGATGCGCGAGACCGTCGCCGCGATCCGCCATGTCGAGCAGTCCGTCCTCGCGGCGACCTGGACCGAGGGCGTCGTGCTGCGCTACGGCGGGTTCTACGGGCCCGGGACGTCCCTCGGCCCCGACGGCGAGCAGACCGAGGCCGTGCGCCGGCGCCGGTTCCCCGTCGTCGGTGACGGTGGTGGCGTCTGGTCGTTCATCCACATCGGCGACGCCGCCGACGCGACGGTGGCAGCGGTCGAGCACGGCACCCGCGGGGTCTACAACATCGTGGACGACGAGCCGGCACGGGTGGCGGAGTGGCTGCCGGCCCTCGCCAGCGCCCTCGGCGCCAGGAAGCCGATGCACGTCCCCCTGGCCCTCGGACGGCTGCTGACGGGCGAGGTCGGCGCAGGGATGATGACCGAGCTGCGCGGTGCGTCCAACGCCAAGGCGCGGCGCGAGCTGGGCTGGATTCCTGCCCACCCGAGCTGGCGCCAGGGGTTCACGGAGCTGCGCGCGTGAGGCCCGGCGACTCGACTGACGAGGGGCTGCTCGACGAGCTGCGACCGACCGCGTTCGCGATCGCCTACCGGATGCTGGGTAGCGTGTCCGAGGCGGAGGACGTGGTCCAGGAGTCGCTGCTGCGGGTGCACCAGTCGCTGCAGTCCGGTGAGGAGATCGCCTCGCCCAAGGCGTACGTCGCGACGGTCACCACGCGCCTCGCCATCAACGAGCTGCGCTCGGCTCGCGTACGGCGCGAACGCTACGTCGGCGACTGGCTGCCCGAGCCGCTGGTCGCGGACTCCACCGACGACCCGGCCAGCCACGCCGAGACGGCCGACTCGCTCTCGCTCGCGATGCTGGTGCTGCTCGAGAGCCTGTCCCCCGAGCAACGGGCGGTGCTGCTGCTGCACGACGTGTTCGGGTACGGGTACGGCGAGATCACTGCCATCGTCGGCAAGTCGGAGGACAACGTGCGGCAGCTCGCAGCCCGAGCGCGTCGCCACGTGACGGAACGGCGGCCCCGGTTCCAGACCTCGCGGGAGCAGCAGCAGGCGCTGGCACAGCGGTTCTTCGCAGCCGCGCGGGCCGGGGACCTGGCGGGACTGGAGTCGCTGCTCGCCCACGACGTCGAGCTGCGGGGCGACGGTGGTGGCAAGGTGCCGGCCCTCGGCCGTTCGCTCCACGGGCGCAGCCGCGTGGCGCACACGCTGGCGAACTGGCTGCACGCGTTGGCCCGCTTCCCCGAGGTGACCATGAGTCCCGCCGAGGTGAACGGTGCCGCCGGTGCCGTCTTCCGTGACGGGCAGGACCGGGTCCTCGGCGTGTGGGCCCTGGATGTCGCGGACGGCCAGGTCACCGGCATCCACTCGATCGTCAATCCCGACAAGCTCGGCCACCTCGGTCCGGTCGGCGACGCCCTCGCGATCATCCGCGACGCCCGCTGAGATGCGTAAGATCCTGCCCGCGCGAAGGTCAGCCGTTGGCGGCTGCGGCGATCTTCACAGCCATCTCGCGGGCTCGGTCGTCCGAGATGCCGAGCTTGGTGGTGGCCACGACGACCACCGTGTCGGCCCGGGCGGACACCGGTCTGGCACCTCTGATGATCGGCTGCCCTGTCGCCACCGACGCCTGCGTGGCCGGGCGGTAGGTGGAGTCGAGGCTGCCACTGAAGACGACCCGCTTCTGGTTGACCGACGTCGTGAGGTTCCTGTCCCAGGAGTCGTGGTCTGCGGTCATGACGATGGTGACGAGCAGGGTCGACGGGTCGTCCAGGCGGGTCCCCCACGCACAGCCCCTGCTCGTCACCACAGGCTGGACGGTGCGATGGATGATCGCTTTGATCTCCGCGGCTGAGGCGTTCGCGCAGTCCGGTGGCCCCAATGGCCTGACGGGGACGGGCTTCAGGGCGCCCGTCTTCTTCGCGGTGCTCTTCGGTGCCCCACCCGACGTGTTCTTGGATGCCTGCGCAGCCTTCGTGATTAGAGCGGCAGTGGCCGGCGGCTGAACCGACGGCGCCCCTCCAGGGACTGCCGCACGCGTGAGGTCCTCGACGACCGACTCGATGATCGACGGCAGGTGGGACAACACCAGCAGACCACCGGTGACGAGTGAACCAGCCATGACCACCTTCGCCAGCCGGCGACGGATCCTGCGTGGACGGCGGAGAGGCACGACGGTGGGCGCCGAGGCCCGCGAGGACCCTGACGCCCGTGTCGTGGTCGGCACGTGGCCACCGGTCACCGGCTGGGCAGCTGCCCCCGACGGCCGACCGCGTCGACGGCGTCCTGCCCTGGGCGCGGCGGCGCCGGCCATGGCGGACAGCAGGGCCGGGTCCGTGGTCGTCGACGGGAAGTCCGTGATGACCCTCGTCGCCACGGATGGCACGACCTCGGCGGGGATGGTCACGGGCCGCCCTCGCAGCCAGCCGGGCAGGGCCGCCACGGGCACCACCCAGACGCCGCGCACCATTCGGGGCTCGCCGAAGTCGTCGGCGTGCCCGCCGGCTAGGCAGAGCACGGGGGTCACGGGGCGGTCGGTTTCGGCGGCCATGTAGGCGGCCATGCCGTGGACCTTGGTCAACTCTGCGGCGAGGCTGACGCTCTCGACCCGGCCGTTGCGGTGCCGGTGCTGGAAGAGACCGCCGTCGTGCTCGGTCACCCTGCCGGCCCGGTTCTTGGCGTCGACGAGGTAGATACCCGTCATGCCGACGACGACGTGGTCGAGGTTGGCCTGGGATCGGCCCGGACGCAGCAGGCGGTCGTGCACGACAGTCCACCCGGCGGGCAGGGACGACAGTGCGGCAGCCACGCGACGCTCGCCTTCGGCACCCGCCGCCCAGCGCGCCGCCTCGTCCGTCAGCTTCCTGGCCTGCTCGTCGGCACTTCCCCCGGGCGTTCCCACGCGGACGATGGTGCCCCGACGGCCCAGGTCCCGGGGGCGCTTTCGGACAAGTCCCACGGTGTTTCCGATCACCGATCTGTCCGGATTCACCGGTGCGAAGGCGCGTCGCGCTCTAGCATCGCGCTGACGAATGGCTGGGACGTGGGGGCAGGTGCGGTGGGGATCGAGGAACCCGTGGAGATGATCCACGTGGAGGGGCCGACGCAGTGCCGCTGCGGTGAGCCGTTGAGAGCAGGCGAACGCGCAGGACTGGTCGGCGACGACCCCGCCCCGACGTGCCTGTGGTGCCTGGCCGACCTGCAGGCGGGACGGCCGCGCCCGGCGCGTCGCAAGGGCACCCAGCAGTGGGAGACCACGACCCGAGCGGCCTTTCCGGGCTCCTCCCCCGTGCCGTCGTCGGTCACCGACCTCGTCCACGCGCGCCGTGGCAGGGAGCGGCGCACGCGGCGTACCCGGTCCAGCGGGGGCCCGCGGACCGCCATCACCCTCCTCGTCACCGCACTCGTCGTCGAGCTGGCGCTGTGGGGGCGCCCCCTGCTCTTCCACGACGTGCCGAGCACCTCGGCGATCACGGGCGTGACCGTCGGCAGCCATGGCATCGACTTCGCGCAGCCGGCGCCGGTCCAGGTCGACGTCGGTGGTGGCATCAGGGCCATGTGGCCGCCGGTGCCGGCGGACGCGAAGGACGAGCCCTTGGGGCGTCCACCGTTCAGCCGCTCGACGTCGACCGACTACGCGTTCATGCAGCAGACCAGCGGGCCCACCAGCGCCCCCGTGGCCTGGGACCCGTGCCGACCCATCCACCTCGTGGTCAACGCGGCCGAGGCGCCGGCAGGCGCTGATCGGCTCCTCCTCGAGGCGGCGAGCGAGGTGAGCCGGGCCACGGGACTGCAGTTCGTCATCGAGGGCCCGACCGACGAGGTGCCTCATTCCGACCGCCAACCCGTCGACAGCGCGCGGTACGGCAACCGGTGGTCACCCGCCCTGGTCGCCTGGACGACCCCGGCGGTCGTGCCCGAGCTGGCGGGCCGCGTGGCGGGGATCGGTGGCCCCCGCGGCGCGACCTACGCCAAGAACGTCGACAAGCACTGGGTCAGCGGCATCGTCTTCCTCGACGGGCCGACCTTCGTGGACATCCTGCGCCGCAGCGACGGCTGGGCGCAGGCGCGCGCGATCGTCATGCACGAGCTGTCACACATGGTCGGCCTGACCCACGTGCAGAAGCCGGACGAGCTGATGTACTCCGACAACAACGGGCGGACGACCTTCGGGAAGGGCGACCTGGAGGGTCTGCGACGTCTCGGCGTCGGGCGCTGCTTCACCAAGTAGCGAGCGGTCTCACCACGTCGGACGGTCTCACCGCGTAGCCGCGGGGCGACCGGACCTGTGTCCGGCCGCCCCGCGGCATGCCCGTGCTGGTTGGACCAGCGGGAGAGATCAGGCGACGCGCGTCTGGGGCGCGGTCTCCTTGGTCATGCCGGGGTCACGCACGACGATGTCGCCGAGGGCCTCGTCGATCGCCTTGAGCTGCGCGTCCTCGAGCTTCACGCCGGCGGCCTTGACGTTCTCCGCGACCTGCTCGGGACGCGAGGCGCCGACGAGCGCGGCGGCGACGTTGTCGTTCTGCAGCACCCAGGCGACGGCGAGCTGCGCCATCGACAGGCCTGCCTCGTCGGCGATGGGCTTGAGCTTCTGCACGCGGGTGAGGACGTCGTCGTTCATGAACCGCTTGATCATGTCGGCGCCGCCCTTCTCGTCGGCGGCGCGCGAACCCTCCGGCGGCTTCTGGCCCGGCTGGTACTTGCCGGTCAGCACGCCCTGCGCGATGGGGCTCCACACGATCTGGCTGACGCCGAGCTCCTTGCTGGTGGGGACGACCTCGTCCTCGATGACGCGCCACAGCATGGAGTACTGCGGCTGGCTCGAGATGAGCTGGATGTTGAGCTCCTTGGCGAGCTTAACGCCCTCGCGGATCTGGTCGGCGGTCCACTCGCTGACGCCGATGTAGAGCGCCTTGCCCTGGCGGACGACGTCCGCGAACGCCGTCATCGTCTCCTCCAGCGGCGTCTCGGTGTCGTAGCGGTGCGCCTGGTAGAGGTCGATGTAGTCGGTCTGGAGCCGCTGGAGGCTGCCGTTGATCGACTCCATGATGTGCTTGCGCGACAGGCCGGTGTCGTTCTTCCCGCCGGGGCCAGTCGGCCAGTAGACCTTGGTGAAGATCTCCAGGCTCTCGCGCCGCTCGCCCTTGAGGGCGTCGCCGAGGACCGTCTCCGCCTTGGTGTTGGCGTAGACGTCGGCGGTGTCGAACGTGCTGATGCCCGCGTCGAGCGCCGCGCGCACGCACTGCGTGGCGACGTCGTTCTCGACCTGCGAGCCGTGGGTGAGCCAGTTGCCGTAGGTGATCTCCGAGATCTTGAGACCACTGTTGCCGAGGTATCGGAATTCCATGTTTCAACCGTATGCCGCCCGGCCGACAGCCGCGCGGCGGGCCCCCGCCCAGCGCATGGCTGGGACCCGCCGAGGTCAACGGCGGGTACGGAGCGGGCTCATGGTCGAGGAGGCAGCGGTCGGCGCTCGGTCCGCCACTCGGCGACGGCGGTGTCGTACGAGTCGGGTGTCAGGTCCCACTCGACCCTCGCCCGTCCCCCGGCACGACGCACCCGTCCGCCGTAGCGGTGACGGTGCACGACGCTGTGATGGGCGCGGCACAGCAGGGCTGCGTTGTCGACATCGGTGGGACCGCCGTCGGCCCAGTGCACGAGGTGGTGCGCGTCCGTCCAGGTCGCCGGCTTCGAGCACCGGGGGAACGTGCAGTGCTGGTCGCGCAACCACAGGTGGCGGATCTGCGCCCTGTCGAACAGCCGCCTCGCCACGCCCTGGTCGAGGACCTCGCCGTCGGTGCCGAGCACGACCGGGACGACCTGCGCGTCGCAGGCAAGCCGCCGAAGCGTCCCCGCCGTGAGCACCTCACCTGCCATGGTCACGCCGGCACCACGGCAGTGCTCCTGCAGGACGTCGAGGCCGACGGTCACCACGAGGCTCACCTTGGCCTGACGCGGAACGCCGGCCGGGGCGCCCACGGCGCGCGAGACGAGGTCCAGCAACGCATCTGCCCTGCGAGCAGCAGGAGTCCGTGGGTCGTGCTCGCCGGTGTCCTCGTCGGGACGCGGCTTGGCCAGCGCATCCACAGCGGCATCGACGATGGCCGCGCCCTCCTCGTCGAGGACCAGGACGTAGCGCGCCATACCGACGGGCCCGCGGCCCTTGACCAGGGACCGGTGGGCACGGCGCAGCTCGGCGTCGCGCTCGACCAGCCGGTCGGGTCGAGCCACCTCGCCGGCGTGGCGGATGGCCCGTGCGAGCGCCTGGTCGCTGAGCCCGCTGGCACCCCGGGCCGCGTCGACGAGCAGTGCCGTCCCATCGGCCAACGACTCGGCATCCGTGAGGCCGCGGATCGACGTGTGGAACCGCACGATCTGGGCGGCCTTGCCCACCGGCAGGGCCTCGGACCGCTCGTCGGGGCAGCTCGACGTGGCCGCGACGACCGCCTCCACGACGTCGTCCAGGCGTCGCTCGTCCGAGGCCACCGCGCCTGCCACCTCGTCGGCCTCCAGGAGGTCGCGCATGGGCAACAGCGGCGCCATCGCCCGCGCCCAGTCGACCGGTCCCCACCCGTCGCCACTGCCGAGGCTGCGCCGCTTCGCCTCGGCGAGGACGAGGACCATCTGTGCCCTCACGGTGGCGGCGACGTCGCCCAGGACCGTCAGAGCCTGCGCGACCTCCTCGTCCCGCAGCGCCCACAACCGCTCCGGGGTGCCCTGGTGCAGGACGCCGCGGGCCAGCGTCGCGCTACCCACCACCGGGCGGCCGAGGCCGCTCGCGGTGAGGGTCACGGCCCCCGGACTGATCGCCATACGAACAACCTATCGGCGACCACTGACAACGCCCGCGGACGACGAATCACGCCATGCGGCAGGGCCTTTCGCGACCGCATGAGGACCAGGAGAACGACCCGGCAAGGCCCAGACCGCTCGACACTCCCCCGCCGTCAGCTGCTCGGCACTCCCCCGGCGAACCGGCCGAGCGCGTCCTCCCAGTGCTGCTGGTCGCCCCGCGGGTCACCGGCGATGCCGCGACCTTCATGGAAGAGCTCGACCTTCGTGCGGTCACCATCGGGACGCAGCTGCACGTCGACCATGCTGAGCGGCCCGTCCTCGTGCGGGTGCCACGTGACACGGAGCTGCTCGACGGGGTGCACGCTGCGCACGACGCCGTACGACCCGTCCCCCGCCCGCCACGGCTCGCCCTTGTTGCCGATGCGCGCGCCCTCGCCGAGGAGCGCCTCGGTGCCGGCGGGGCTGATCAGGTGCTGCCAGACCTGGACGGCCGGCGCGGGTACCGCGTGGCTGGCGTGCACGCCGGCCTCCAGGTCGGAGTCGTCGGTGTCGTCGGCGACCGTGTCGGGCTCACTGCTCATGGGAGACCTCCGTCCGCGTGGCCGCGCCCCGGGTGGGCGTGACCCACAGAAGACAGTCGACCGCGTGGGGAGACCCCGGGGCAACCCCCTGCGACCGTATTCAGCGCTGCGCCTCTCAGTGAGCCTGCGCACGGAGCGTGTGGCGCCCGGTGTGCCGCGGACGGGCGTCCCGCAGCTCGGAGGCCACCGAGATGGCGAAGAGCAGGACGAACCCGGCACCCATGACCCAGGTCAGCGGGCGGTCGGTGAGGAACTCGCGCCGGGCCCGAACCGCGGCCACCAGCATCAGCGCGAACATCACCAGCAGGACCCGTCGCATCAGCCGGACCGTCTGCCAGCGGTCGTCGACCAGCACACCGATCCCGGCCGCGCCGAGGCAGAAGACGGCGCCGACCACCCGGCACGTCAGCGGGGTGAGGAGCCACGGCCACACGGTGACAGCCCGCGCAGGCGCGAGGAACATCAGGACGCCCGTCACGACCGACAGCGCGCCCAGGCCGGCCACGACCGCCCGGGGCACCCGCTCGAGGCGGGCTTCGTCGGGCCGCGGCTGGGCGGCATACCGCTGGTTGGCGAACCAGGCCCAGACGACGAGCACCGGCGCGGTGAAGTAGAGCCCGGCCCAGAGCCAGAAGGAGAGCTTGCCGTGGGAGAACTTGTCCCAGTGCAGCACCGTCGCGACACCCAGCAGCGTCGCGAACAAAGCCACCGAGACGAAGCCCATTCGCACTGCAGCCCAACGCCTTTCGACGAGGAGCACACGCAGGAAGAACCAGCAGCCGCCGAGGTAGGCGGACGCGAGCAGCATCGAGGTCATGTGCGACTGGATCGGCCACGCCCACAGGCGCGCCGTCGAGCCCGGGAAGCCGTAGAGCACCACGAACGCCACGAGCAGGAAGGGTGCGATGAAGGCCGCGAGGGCTCGCGTGGTGGTGAGTACCCGGTCGTCGCGCCTGGTGTCGGTAGCCATGGTCATGCTCCTGTCGGGAAACGCGAGACCGCGTCGAGGAGAGCCGCGTACGAGGCCACGAGGGCTCGGCGTTCGGCGGCGAGTCGCGGGTCGGCGAGGTCACAACCGGCGGCGACCCAGGCGTCCGAGTGGTCCATGGCCTCGGCGCGACACCTGGCCGCAACCGCCATGGACTCGCGGGGCGCGGAGTAGACGTGGGAGTAGAGGTCGACGAGGGCACGCTCGAGGTCGTCACGCGTCGGTGCGCCGTCAGCCGCGGTGCCGCGCTGGTGGGCTCGGTGGATGCGCCACCACTCGACCTCGAGCTCGGCGGCGCGGACCGGGTCGAAGGTGAGGTCGGAGTGGGCAAGGACCAGCCGGTAGAAGCGCAGCATCGCGGCGCGCGCGGCGTCAGGGTCGTTGTGCGGCAAGGGAGCCCACGCCTGGTTGGCTCGCAGCACGTGCCAGGCCGCGACCAACGTCAGCCGCGGACCGAGGCCGAAACCCGCGTCGACCATGCCGACGAACGCCTTCAGCGCGGGCCACCACTCGCGGCGGTAGTAGGCCGCCCACGCTCTCGTCTCGAGGTGCCCCAGGGCGACTGCGTCGAAGTCTCGCGGACTGTGACGACGCAAGCCGTGGCCACTCCCACTACGGCGACCGGGCACCGCGCACCTGGCTTCCCGGCCGGCCGCGACCGTGACAGCCGCTGACAGCGCCGGCCCCACGTCGGATACTAGTCGCGCAGGGACACCTCGTCAGGGGGTCGGATGCTCCACCACGTGCCAGGTCGCGACATCGGCGACGTCGTCGCGGCCATGGATGCCCGGCTCGTCCGCATGCCTCCCGAACGCGCCGCGCAAAGGCTGTTCCTCGAGACCTACCGCCGGACGACCCTGGCCGTCGGGAAGGCCGTCGACGACGCGCAGTTCGAGGACCCCGAGTGGGTCGAGAGGTGGGACGTGGTGTTCGCCGACCTGTACCTCGCGGCGCTCGACCTCGACCTCGAAGGCAGCCCTGACGTGCCTCGTCCGTGGCGCCTTGCGTTCGACGCGCCCGCCGGCCTCCCCGCCCTGCGGCACGTGCTGCTGGGCATCAACGCGCACATCAACTACGACCTTCCGCAGGCGCTGCTGGCCGTGATCAGTGACGACGAGTTCGCCGACCCGGTGCTGGTGGCCCGACGGTCCCGCGACCACGAACGCATCGACGGGGTCCTTTCCGGCCGCGTCGCGGCGGAGGATTCGGAGCTCGGAACGGTGTCCCCGCCATCGTTCGCCGACCGGCTCCTCCAACCGCTGAACCGGTTGAGCTCCAAGCGATTCCTGCGCGAGGCGCGACAGAAGGTGTGGCACAACACGATGGAGCTCCAGGCCTCTCGACTGGTCGGCGAGGACGCGTATCGCGCGCGGCTGGGCGAGCTCGAGGTGCTCAGCGCCGCCCGCATCGCCGACTTGCTGGCGCCCGGTCAGGTCCTGCTGCGGCTGGCGGTGGCCGGATTTGGGGTGACGTTGCCGCCACCACGCTGAGGTGTGGCGCACGTCTTGCGCTGCTGTCCGATTCGTCCACATCAAGAGGCTGCGCTGGTTAGCTCGTTGCCGTGAAGATCCGGAAGATCCACCGCCGCGAGGGTCGCCGCAGGGCGATCGGCGGGCTGGCTGCCGTCGGGCTCGTCGTGGGTCTCCCCTTCGTCCTGCGCGGACTGACGATCTGGCTGCGCCAGGACAACCCGCGGGGCATCCCGATCCTGGTCGTTGGCGTGGTCATCATCGGCGCCTGCCTGGCTGGCCTCAAGTGGGTCGGCAGCACCTGGCAACGAGCGGTGACAGCCGACGCCGAGGAGGCGAGGGCGCTCGGTGTGCCAGCCCTGCCGTTCGGCGCCGAGCCGCTGGAGGGCGGGGTGGTGCTGCGACCGCGAGCTGCGATCCGCGTGACACCGGGACTGCTGGTCGTGCTGATGCTGCTCACCGGGTGGGGCATGTCGGAGGACGGTCTTCCGATCCAGGGTGGCGTCGTCCTGGTGGGCGCCGGGGCCATGGCGGTGCTGTGGTGGTGGACGCGGACCTACGAGCTGTGCCTGGACCACTCGGGCATGTGGCGCCGTCGTCGCCCGCGGTGGCGCTTGGCGTGGTCGGACCTCGGCCGCGTGGATAACAAGTCGATGAGCGCCATGTGGTATCCGAACAAGCCGGACGACCTCATCGTCCACGGCCGCATCACGACTCCCCGAGGACTAGTGAAGGAGTCCGTGCGGGTGCGCTGCAACTTGCTCGCGATCATGCCGTCGGACTTCCGGGCGCTGGCCCAGCAGTACGCCGACGGCACTCCCGTCGCCCCTCCCGGACGTCACGAGAAGGCTCCCGGCGTCCGATAGCGGCCCCTGGGCTCAGTTGGAGACGAGCCTGGCTTCGGCGGTCCGGACCTCGAGCGGCTCGTCTGCGCCGCGAACGACGACCTGGGCTGGGATGTCGACCCAGGCGCCGCCTGCCACCCGGAACTGACCGCCGTACGTCACGTCGGCGCGGACCGCGAACGTCCCGGCCTTCGCGTACGCGCGTGACACGTCACCGGTGGGATAGGGCCCACCCAACGAGCTCGTCGGCCCGCTGGTCGTGCCGTCGCCGTAGACGTAGGTCACCGAGCGCATCGTCGGGCGGATCTCGACCTGGAAGCCCGCCATCCGCGCCGGGTTCGGTCGGTCGATCTCGCCGGGCTGGAACCCTGAACTCGGCCACGCCACCTCGAAGTAGGTCGGCAGGGTCACCAGGGTCACGTTGCCCTTCGGCTGGACGGACAGCTGAGCCTTCGTGAAGTCCGTGTCGTGGAACGCCGCCACGACCATCTGCATGGTCAACGCTGGTCTCGCCGGGTTAGGAGCCTGTTCCGGGAAGCAGGTGATGCCGCGGTCCTGCCAGGCTCCTCGCGGTGTGCCGTCCCCAGCCACGAGGCGCCGGAAGATCCGCACACTCGGTCCTAGACCCTGTGCCGGAGTGTTGCCTTCGCAGGCGGCAGCAGCCTGAGCGCAAAAGTCGTTGCCAGTCGCTGAGCCTGGTGCGTTGCCCGGGCAGTTCACCACGGAGGTGTACTCCCAGTGGGCCTGCGCCTTCGCAGCTTGCGCTTTGGCCACGGCCGCCTCGACCGCGATCTGCTTCATCTCTTTGCGGTCGTGGTACGACATCCGAAGCGAGTCTTGCCGCGTTGAGCCTCCCCAGATTCCGTCACCGCCTGCGGCTGTGGCTGCTCCTGGCAACACGGGCAACGCAACGACAATCCCCAGCGCCGCGAGTGCTAAGCGATTCCATAGACGATCCATGAGTCCCCCCGCCAAACGACGCTCACCGTGCGCGCCACGTTCATTCGCTTGTCCGAGTCGACGACCTTCCCCGACTTGTCCACGATGTCTGCACCCCTCTGCAACATCTGAAGTCGCACGAACTGCTGCCCCTTGGGACCCCCCGAGAAGGGCTTGACCTTCACTCCCTCGACAGGATCCGAGGTGTAGTGGCGGTCTTGATTCTGGAGTGTCTCGATGGTCGCCTGTATCGCTGCGCAGGACTTGCACCCAGGGTCGGCGAATGGGCGCAGAATCTCTGGGTCTGCTGCCCGACCAGCCCTGTTGGTCTCGTTGACGTAATGCTTGACGAAGGCGGCGGCGCCTTCGGGGGTGTGCTTCCTGGCGTCAGCTGGCAGATCGGCAGGATCGACGGTCGCCGTCGCAGAGGACGGTGGGCTCGACGACGGAGTTGTGGTCCCGCTGCCCGCAGACGAGGTGCTCGGAGACGGCGGCGACGACGACGTCTTCCCCGGTTCTCCCCCTCCGTCCGAGCACGCGCTGACCGTCAGGACCAGCAGCGCCAGCCCCGCGGCGCCATACCGATGTCGTGCACTCACCCGACGACTCCCCTCCCCGGTGACGGCACCAAACCCCGTGCCGAATGCCCGCGAGTCTACGCAAATGCACCCACAGCGCCATCCGTACTGTCCACAGGGCACCGAGCCCCACGGCCGTTCGCGGGCGACCTGTGGACAACCGCCGGAAGCCAGCACCGGGCCCCAGGAACTGAGGGAAGTAGGGACTTTGGGCCCGGATGGACCATCTGTCCGGTTCCTAGGGTCGAGCCATCGGCCGGGTGGCCGACAAGGCGTCGCAGCGTTGCGCGGCGCCTCCTCCATGCCCTCAGAAAGAGGTCAACACATGAGCGCAGGGCTCGTCCTCCCCACGCACGAACGCTGGTTCGTCGACTCCGCACCCGCCGATTGGAGCTTCTTCCTGCGGCCGCTCCCCCTCACGCTGACGGCCCTGGTCGTCGTCGTGACGCTGGTCTGGCGCCGGCTGGCGCTGCGCCTCGACCGACCGGAACTGCCGGTGCTGCGCCGGGTCGGCGACCTCGCGCCGTGGGTGCCGCGGCTGCTCGGCATCCACCTGGGCGTGGCTCTCCTGGCGCTGGCGGCGTCCGGCTCGTTCGTCGCGCCGAGCCTGGACGACCTGGACGGCGTCGTCGGCAAGGCACTCCTGCTGCTCGAAGCCGCCCTGGGCGTGTGGCTCATCACCGGGTGGCAGCAGCGGTCGGCAGCGGCTCTCGCGCTGGTGCTCGGCCCCCTGATGGCGATCTTCACCGGGCCCATGGCGCTGCTCGAATCCGCGAACCTCGCCGCGGTCGCAGCGTTCCTCGTCATCGCGCCCGCTGGGGCGGACCGTCACGGCGCCGTGGCGGTGCCCGCCGTGCAGCTGCGCTGGGCACTGCTCGTCCTGCGCGTCGGCGTGGGCGTGGCCCTGATCGCCCTCGCGTTCACCGAGAAGTTCACCAACCCGACGATGGCCCGCGAGACCCTCGCGCACTTCCCCGCGCTCAACGTCTTCAGCCTGGTCGGCCTGCACGTCCCCACGGATGTCTTCATCGTGGTCGCCGGCTCGATCGAGCTGCTGTTCGGGCTCTTGGTGATCTCGGGCGCCCTGCCGCAGGTCGCGGTGCTCGTCGCCATGGTGCCGTTCAACGCCACCCTGGTCCTGTTCGGCCAGACCGAGCTCGTCGGCCACCTGCCCGTGTACGGCGTGTTCCTCGCCCTGCTCGCCTACGGCTCCAACCCGGCCACCGCCGCTGCCGTTCGCTGGCTTCCCAGCAGGGCTGACCTGGTCGTCCCGGCGCATCGGCCGGCCACGGCGGTCGTCCCCGACTGACACCGGCGAGGTATGCCGCGGAGCCCGGCTCCGCGGCATACCTCCCGCCTGCGCTGGTGACCCCGGTCAGTGGGCGGGCTCGAGGGCCGGCCGCTCCTCGGCATCTCCGGGGGTCGGGCCCTGCGCCTCGACGTCGCTGGGGGTGGACTGGCTCAACTCGGCGTCCTGCTTCGCGAGCCGGCTGGGCCACCACATGCGACCGCGGAGGTCGAGGTTGAGAGCCGTGACGAGGACCGACCGGACGACCAGGGTGTCGAGCAGGACGCCAAGGGCGACGGCGATGCCGATCTCCGCGAACGTGACGACGGGCAGGGTGCCGAGGACCGCGAACGTGCCCGCGAGAACCAGACCGGCCGAGGTGATGACCCCACCGGTGGCGGCGAGGCCGACGAGCGCCCCTCGCCGGGTACCGAGCTCCTTGGCCTCCTCGTGCACGCGGGTCATGAGGAAGATGTTGTAGTCGATGCCCAGCGCGACGAGGAACACGAAGACGAACAGCGGCAGCGACGAGTCGGCGCCGGCGAAGCCGAGGACGTGCCGGAAGATCAGCGCGGACAGGCCCATGGCGGCGCCGTACGACAGGACGACGGTGCCGATGAGCACCAACGGTGCCGTGACGGCGCGGAGCAGGAGCACGAGGATCAGCAGCACGACGCCGAGGATGAGCGGGATGATCCGCAGGTTGTCGTCTGCGGACGCCCTGAGAGTGTCCGCCCTGGTGGCAGTGTCACCACCGGCGATCGCGTCGGCACCGGGGACCTTGGCGATGGCCGCGCGGATGCGGTCGACCGTCGTCGTGGCCGCGTCGGAGTCGGGGGCGTCGGTGAGCGTCGCCTGGATGAGCGAGCGGCTGCCCTTGGTGACCGGGTCGCCGACGGTGGAGACGCCCTGCACGCCCTCGAGGGAGGTCTTGACCGCACCCGCCTGCGGGGCGTTGGCGAGGACCATCACCGGGGAGCCGGCGCCGGCCGGGAAGTGCCTGGCCACGGTCTGCTCCCCCACCACCGACTCGGGGGTGCCGTAGTAGGAGTCCTTGTTCTGCAGGCCGACCGCGTTGAGCTGCAGGATGCCGAGCGAGGCGATGGCCAGCAGCAGGGACGTCACGACCCAGGTGCGCCGCGGCGCCCGGGCGATGCGACGTCCGATGCGTGCCCACACCCCGTCACGGGTGTGGTCGACCGAGCCGTACGTCGGGCGCACCGGCCAGAACATCCAGCGGCCGAAGACCACGAGCAGGGCCGGGAGCAGCGTCAGCATGACGAGGAGACCGACGGCGACACCGATGGCGGCGACCGGACCAAGACCCTTGGTCGAGTTCATCGTCGCGACGAGAAGGCAGAGCATGCCGGCGATGACGGTGGCGCCGGAGGCGAGGATCGCGGGGCCAGCGCGGTGGAGCGCGAACGCCATGGCCTCGTGCCGGTCCTCGTGCCTGCGCAGCTCCTCCCTGTACCGGGCGACGAGCAGCAAGGCGTAGTCGGTGCCCGCGCCGAACACGATGACCGTGAGGATGCCGGAGCTCTGGGCGTTGACGGTGAGGGTGTCGTCCTTGGCGAGGAAGTAGATGACCGCCTGAGCGACGAACAGCGCGGTGCCGGCGGAGACCACGGGGATGAGCCAGAGGAGGGGGCTGCGGTAGGTCAGCAGGAGGATGACGATCACGACCGTCATCGCCGAGTAGAGCAGCTTGCCGTCGATGCCGGAGAACGCCCCCGACGAGTCGGCGGCGTAGCCCACAGGGCCGGTGACCTGCATGGACAGGCCGGCGGGGCGCTCCTTCGCTATCGAGCGCAGGTCGTCGACCGTCGCCCCCAGGGTGTCCCAGCCGCCGTCGCCGGCGTCCACCGGGATGATGACCTCCAGTGCCTTGCCGTCCCTCGCGGGGATCGGGCCGACGGTCTTGCTCTTGACCGGGGCCAGCGCGTCGAACCTGGCGACCTGGGCGGCGACGGCTTGTTGGTCTGCTGGGGTGATGCCGGCCGGGCGTTCGTAGACGAGGACGGCCGGGAACTCGTTCTTGCTCTGGAACGCCTCGATCTGGGTGACGACCTGGGTCGACTGGGCGTCCTTGGGCAGCCAGGCGACGGCCTCGTTGTTGAGGACGCCCTGCAGCTTGCCGGCCGGGCCGAACGCTGCCGCGAGGATCGCCAGCCAGAAGACGACGACGAACCACTTCGTCACCTTGCCGCTGGGGAACCACGCCAGCCGTCCGACGTCGCCGATCCGTGTCTCGCTCATCGCTCTTGCCTCTCACCGTGGTCGGGTGTGCGCACCCTGCACGGCACCCATCAGGACGACGGTAGGGAGCGCGGGGCTGTCGGGACAACGGATTTCGGCAGCGTTAGGTGGGCGTTCAGGGGCAGTTCAGGGACGACCCTGAGGAGGATCTGGGCATTTCACCGCGTATGCCGCAGCGACAAGAACAGATGAATTCACGCGTTGCCCTCCGGCCGGGTGCGTTGCTGACAGCAAGGTCGTCTCGGCAGCCACGCTGGCCCAATGCAAGTGAGTTCCTGCGCAGGCTACTTCTGAGGCGCAACGCCCCGAGTCTCCTCAGCCGGGTGCTTGGCAGCCGAAGCCTCGATCTTCGCCAAGGCAGACTCGCCGAGATCCACGCCGCACTGGTCCGCCAACCCCACGAGATAGACCAGGACGTCCGACATCTCCTCAGCCAGGCGTGTATGCAGTGGCTCCTCGCGCGAGAGGGCGCGCGCTTCGTCGGCTGGCAACCATTGGAGCAGCTCAGCCAGCTCCCCCACCTCACCGACCAGGGCCAGCATCACCGACTTGGGGTCCTGGAATTGCTGCCATTCGCGCTCGGCGATGAACGCCCTCGCCGCATCGCGGATCTCCGTCAAATCAGACACGCTACGAGTATGTCGCCACAACCGGACACGACAACTGCCCGGGGATAGAGTCGCCGACGTAATTGCGGCCCGACAGGCTTCCGCTTCAGGACAAGCCCCCACCCGCACGGATCACTTCGTGCTGCCTGGGGTTCTGTTCTGTGACGCTGTATCGTCAATCGGTTGCCGGCTTTTCCTCGCTCGAGAATCAACTCGCCACGCTTCTCGCTGAGCAGATGACGTACCGCACCGGTCGTAAGCCCTCCGCGGGTGAGTACCGCTCGTGGGAACGCAGCCTGCCTGCACTGCACGCCGACCTCGTCGCTGCGGGTCTCCACGAGGTGGAAATGCTCTTCGAGTATCAGCTTCCGCTCACCAGCAAGCGCGCCGACGTCGTGCTCGTCGGCCAGCATCCTCAGACTGGTGGGCCCTCCTACCTGGTGGTCGAGCTCAAGCAATGGAGTCACGCAGAGCGATTCGAGGACAGCGACAGCCTCATCCAGATTGAGCAATACGGCCGTCGCCCCGTGACTCATCCAGCCCTGCAGGTTCGTGACTACTGCGACTACATGCTCGGCTTCACAACGGTGCTGGCCGATCAGCCGGAGGCCCTCGCGGGGACGGCATACCTGCACAACGCCACCGACTCCGCCGTCGAGGACCTCTATCGCATACCTGCTGACCGGCTGGGCTCAGTCTTCAGCGGACAGCGGCGCGGCGAGTTCCAGGCATTCCTCAAGTCTCGGTTTACCCCGGGGGTCAGCGGCGCAGCGTATGCCGACCAGCTGCTTTCCAGTCGTATCGCCCCATCGCGCCAACTGCTGGCCGTGGCGGCCGACGAGGTGCAGCATCGCGAGATGTTCGTGCTGCTCGATGAGCAGCGGGACGCCTACAACTACGTTCTGCACGCCGTGGAGCGCGCACGTCGGGCCAACACCAAAACGGCTGTCATCGTGTCCGGTGGTCCAGGCAGCGGCAAGAGCGTCATTGCCCTGTCTCTACTAGGTGAGCTGTCACGCCAAGGCCGCTCGGTGCTGCATGCCACGGGTTCGCGGTCCTTTACGCAGACGCTGCGAAAGGTCGCAGGCAAGCGCGCGCCCCGAGTCCAGAAGATGTTCCAGTATTTCAACTCGTTCGTCGCCTCGGAGCCCAACGACCTCGACGCGCTGATCCTGGACGAGGCCCATCGCATTCGTGAGACCTCGGCATCCCGGTGGACGCGGGCCGAACACCGCACCGGAAAGCCACAGGTCGAAGAGCTCTTGGATGCCGCTCGCGTTCCGGTGTTCCTGCTCGACGAGTTCCAGGTCGTGCGGCCCGGAGAGCAGGGCACAGTGGAGGATATTGAGAAACATGCCGCCAACCGCGGCATTGACATCGTGAAGATCGACCTGGACGCGCAGTTCCGTTGCGGCGGTTCTGAAGAGTATGTGCTTTGGGCCAAGCGACTTCTAGGCCTGGAGCCTGGCGGCCCTATGGAGTGGACCGGTGACCCTCACTTCGACGTCGAGGTGGTTGACTCTCCCTACGAAATGGAGGCCTACCTGTCCACCAAACTCGAGGGCGGCTACTCGACGCGGATCGCCGCTGGCTATTGCTGGCCGTGGAGCGACCCGCGGCCCGACGGCACGCTCGTTTCCGATGTGCAGGTGGGCGACTGGGCCAAACCATGGAACCTCAAGGGCGACCGTTCGGTGGGTGGGGCTCCTGCCGCTGCGCTCTGGGCCACCGACCCGGCCGGCTTCGGTCAAGTGGGCTGCGTCTACACCGCTCAAGGATTCGAGTACGACTACTCGGGCGTCATCATTGGCCCAGACCTCGTGTGGCGTGAGGACCGCTGGGTCGCCATTCGTAGCGCCAACAGAGATCCGGACTTCAAGAACCCAGCGAAGGTCAGTGACGCCGACTTTGAACGCCTCGTGCGCAACGTCTACAAGGTGCTTCTGACGCGGGGCATGCGCGGGGTCACCCTCTATTCCACCGACGCTGAGACGCAGAAGTTCCTGCGCACCTTGGTTAGCTGACGCGTCCGCGCCGTAGCCCGCACGCTTACGCAACGTTTGTCCGAATCGGCACCAGCGCTCGCCTCGACCTGGCAAGCTGCATCGCGTGACTGGGACGGACGACAGCTTGTTGGAGGGGCTGTACGAGCGACTGATCACGGCCGAACTCGCGGCACAGCTCGCCGCCGCGCGCAGCGTGACAGCAGACAGCGGGCTGGTCGACGACGCCGATGCACCTGAGATCCTGGCGCGGCACGTCCGTGACGTGGTTCTTCGGACGCTAAGAAGCGAACGAAGCTCCGAGAAGCGGCTCGCACTGGTCAATGATCTGGTCGCCCGCGTTAAGTCGCCACGCGATCACGTCACCGCTGCGAGCCAGCTGCTGTCAGTCGCGCACGTGGCACGTCCGGGAAACCCCGCTCGGCAGTTCTCGGAACGGCCCTCCACGCCCCTGTCCGATGCTGCCCTCCTGACGAACGCCCAGGGCGAGCCCGGGATGGGTCATGAGATCCGAGCCGAGCTCGCTAGCGCCGACCAGGTCGACGTGATCATGGCTTTCGTCAAGTGGTACGGGTTACGGCTGTTCGAGGATCGGCTCGTGGCCCTGCACGAGCGCGGGGTGTCGCTGCGCGTCATCACGACGACGTACATGGGAGCGACTGAACGGCAGGCACTTGATCGGTTGGTCCGCAATTTCGGTGCCGACGTGAAGGTTCAATACGACGCGCAACGGACTCGCCTGCACGCGAAGGCGTGGCTCTTCCGCCGCAACACGGGGTTTGACACGGCGTACGTCGGCAGCAGCAACCTCTCGCGTGCCGCGATGCTCGACGGGGTCGAGTGGAATGTTCGGCTGTCGGCGGTGGCGACTCCTGCCCTCCTGCAGAAGTTCAGCGCCACTTTCGACAGCTACTGGAACGATCCCACCTTCGAGAGCTATCACCCGGACACCGACGGTGACCGTCTGGATGACGCACTCGCCGAAGCCAGGGGCACCAAGGCTCACGATCGCGTGACGCTCACGTTGTCAGGGCTCGAAGTACGTCCCTATCCCTATCAACAGGAGATGCTGGACCAGCTCGAGGTCGAGCGCGCTCTCCACGGGCGCCATCGAAACCTGGTCGTCGCAGCGACGGGCACGGGCAAGACGGTCATTGCGGCGCTGGACTACCGACGTCTTGCCGAGGCAGCCCCTACGCGTCCACGCCTGCTCTTCGTCGCTCACCGTCGCGAAATCCTCGAACAGTCCTTGCGTACCTATCGCGAGGTGCTCAACGATGCCGACTTTGGCGAACTGTACGTCGGCGGCACACGACCTGAGCGATGGGAACACGTCTTCGCCTCAGTGCAGTCGCTCACCGCCTACGACGTCCGCACCATCCCTCCTGGCTCGTTCCAGATCGTCGTGGTCGACGAGTTTCACCACGCGCAGGCCAGCACCTATCGACGCATCCTCGACCATCTGAACCCTCGCGAGCTGCTCGGCCTCACGGCAACCCCCGAGCGCGGCGATGGGCTCGACGTGCGAACCTTCTTCGACGGGAGGGTGGCAGCCGAGCTCAGGCTGTGGGATGCGCTGAAGGCCGACCTCCTCACGCCCTTCCACTATTTCGCCATCGCAGATGGTGTGGATCTCACCCGAGTCGACTGGAAGTCGGGCGCCTACGACCCATCGGAGCTTTCGACACTGTTCACGGGCAACGACGCCCGAGCCCGCATCGTCCTCACCGCCGTGCAAGACAAGGTCGCTGACGTGTCCGCCATGAAGGCGCTCGGCTTCTGCGTCTCACGTGATCACGCGCACTACATGACTCGGGTCTTCAACGAGGCGGGAATTCGTGCCGCTGCGGTCCTGGGTGACACGCGGTCAGACGACCGCGACGCCGCCATCGTCCGGCTGCGGACAGGGGAGATTCAAGCGATCTTCACGGTGGACGTCTTCAACGAAGGCGTGGACGTGCCCGCCATCAACACGGTGCTCTTCCTTCGTCCGACCGAAAGCTCAACCGTCTTCCTCCAACAGCTTGGTCGGGGTCTGCGTCGCGCCAAGAACAAGGCAGTCTTGACCGCCCTCGACTTTGTCGGCCACCACCGTAAGGAGTTCCGCTTCGACCAGCGGTTCCGTGCCATGACGGGCAGCACTCGCGCAGAGCTAGTCCGCGACATCGAGCACGACTTCCCATTCCTGCCTGCTGGGACCCAGATCGTACTGGACCGCCAAAGTCAGGAGCTGGTGCTTGAGAACGTCCGAAGCCAGGTGGCGAAGCGGTGGGCCAGCATCGCGTCAGAGCTTCGGGCCCACCCGACAGACGACCTCGGCACCTTCCTTGGCGATTCAGGTGTCGACCTTGCAGATGTTGTCCGCGGAGACCGGTCGTGGTCGCGTCTGCGCCGGGACGCAGGACTGTCGTTGGCCGCCCCGGGACCCCGAGAGGACGGGATTCTCAAACGGGTTCGTGCGTTCGCCCACGTCGATGATCCGGACCGCGCTACGGCCTATCTCGCGTGGTTGGGTGACGACGCACCTCGCTATGCCGAGGCCGACCCCGCTCTCCAGGCGTTCGGACGCATGCTCTTCTTCTCCCTTTGGCCCGACGGCGGAGGTTTCGACTCCTATGAAGCGGGCCTGGCGTCGCTCGCAGCGGAACCAGCTGCGCGCGACGACCTGCGCCAGGTGGTGGCTCTCGGCCTTGCTGGGGCAGAGAGGCTCAGTTCGCGTTTGGGCGGCGAGCTCGGTCTTCGGCCGCTTCGGGTTCATGCTCGCTACAGCCGCGAGGAACTGGTCGCCGCGCTCGATTACGTGTCCATCGAGGGTCGCAAGCCCAACAGCTTCCGCGAAGGCGTGCTGTTCGCGCCGGCCGCAAACGCCGACGCATTCCTGGTCACCTTGCACAAGTCTGAGGCTGACTACTCCCCCACGACCATGTACCAGGACTATGCGATCAACGCTGAGCTCTTCCACTGGGAGTCGCAGTCAGGAACGACGGTGGCATCCAGGACGGGTCAGCGCTACCTCAACCACCGCGAGCAAGGAAGCCATGTGCTCCTGTTCACGAGGGCCAACAAGGTCAGCGAGTTTGGTTCGGGAGCGCCGTACCTGTGCCTCGGTGAGGCGGACTACGTCGAGCACCGTGGCGAGCGGCCGATCGCAATCACCTGGCGGCTTCGCACACCCATGCCAGCGGCCGACTTCGCTGTGGCCAGCGTTGTGGCGTAGCTCCGCGCCGGACTCTCGCCGCCGGGAGCCCGTGAGGGCCGAGAGTGGGGCCAGACGGCTTCACCCGCGCCTAACCTCGCGAACGCGCGGGATCCTCTGTCAACGAGAGCGAGTCCTCGGAAGCGTTGTCCTGCCCGAAGGCATGCGACTCAATCGACTGAGGTGCCCATCTCCTGCCTTTGGTCCCCGTAGCACAAGGGCGCTTCTGCGCGTTTCATCTGTGACTGACCGGTTCCATCAACCACGGCGTTTCAGCCCACCTGAGGTCCACTACGGAGTATCCGCTCCGCGACTCCCAAAGTGGTGTGCCCTGGGGCGCGGATAGATAGAGGCCGCGGGCGGCGCCAACCGTGCGTTCCCGCTGAACCGGCCAACCGATTTCAGCGCCGATCCGTGCTAGCTGTGCGATGTCGCGGTCAAGCGCCCGAGTGACGTGCCTATGAACGGGGAGGGCGCTCGACTTAGAGGAGTTGCACGGTCGGCAAGCCGGCACGAGGTTTGCTAAGCCATCGAGCCCCACCCGCGACCATGGCAGTAGGTGGTCAATCGGGCTGGCACCGTCCAGCTTGGCACCACAGTAGAAGCAGCTAGCGCCGAACTCATCGAAGTAGGCCGCGCGCACTCTTGCGAGTCCCACGCGTTCTTGACCGAAGAGGTGGGAAGCGACGTCGATGCGCTCGTTCCGCAGGCTCGCGTTCAGTCGGACGACGTCCTCAACCCACAGAAGCTCAAGCGTCGGGCGCAGGAGACCCGACAGTCTGGCGAGGTTCGTTGCGACCCCTGGATAGAGCGTGACGACTGCGCCGTGCCGGTCGATCTTGCTCTGGTTGACGCCTTCCCCCATCCAGGAGTCGTCATAGAGAAACGTCTGGCCCGGCTCCCGCCCAGGTAAGTGTTGAAGGCGGGCGAGTGGCTGGCGGACCAGGGTCAACACAACGTTGGTTACGGCTCTGCGGTAGTCATTGGGCACGCGTTCTCGGGCAACATCGAGGGACGTGGTCCTCGCCTGGTAAGCGGACTCACGAAGCCGGCTGACTGCAGCAAGGATGCGGACCCGAGGCTGGGAAGACTGCTTGAGCTCTCCGATTCCGGCCAACGGGAGGACCTGTCGCCAGTAGAGGGCGATAACGCGTTCGCCCAACTCCTCAAGAGGCACGCTGAGCGGCACGTCCTCAGCTGGCAAGTTCTCGACGCAATAGTCGACAAGCGACATGAGCAGCGCGAACTTATACGTTGCCGTCCGCCGGCCAGTCTCGAGAATCGCCACGATGCGCTGCCCCAACTCCAGCGCGTCCATGGACACAGTGAATCAGACTCGCGGTGGTCGCTGGCCCTAATCGGCAGCCGGTTGGGTCCGCTTGTCATGAGAGCAGCGACGGTGGGCCCGGAGCGAGATTCGCTCCGGGCCCACCGTCGTCCCACTGGCTAGATCAGCTGCAGCCGCTGGTGCTGCCGCAGCCCTCGCAGACGTAGCAGGAGCCGGCGGGGCGCATCTTCGTCCCGCAGGTCATGCACATCGGGGCGTCAGCGGAGATGCCCTGGAACTTCTCCATGAGCTCCGCGGACGAGTGCACGTCGACCGAGATCTCCCGAGCCGAAGCGGCACCAGCACCGGACTTCACCTCGGCAGCAGCCGACGGGGCAGGCTCCGCCTTGGTGGCAGCCGCGGCGGGCTTGGAGACCGGGGCGGACTGGCTGAAGTTCTCCAGCTCGTCCTCGAGCTCCTCGTCGGACTCGTTGTCCGCCTCGATCGCGGCGTAGGAGCCGGTCTCGAGCTGGCGGGCGCGCTCCTCGGCGGTGTGGATGCCCATGAACGAACGGGTGTCGAAGTCCATGTGGTCCAGCGCCAGGCGACGGAACACGTAGTCCATGATCGACTGCGCCATCCGCACGTCGGGGTCGTCGGTCAAACCAGCAGGCTCGAAGCGCAGGTTGGTGAACTTCTCCACGAAGGTCTCCAGCGGCACGCCGTACTGCAGGCCGATGCTGACCGCGATCGAGAAGGCGTCCATCACGCCGGCCAGGGTCGAGCCCTGCTTGCCGAACTTGAGGAAGATCTCGCCCAGGTCGCCCGACTCGTAGGTGCCGGCGGTGAGGTAGCCCTCGGCGCCACCCACGGCGAACGACGTGGTCTGCGAGGTCCGGCGCTTCGGCAGGCGCTTGCGCACCGGGCGGTACTCGATGACCTTTTCGACCTTGGCCTCGGCAGCGCCGGCGGCCTTGTCAGCGGCAGCGTCCTTGGCGGTGGAGCCACCGTCGGACAGCGGCTGGCCGACCTTGCAGTTGTCGCGGTAGACCGCGATCGCCTTGAGGCCGAGCTTCCAGCCCTGCATGTGGACGTCCTCGATCTCCTCGACCGTGGCCGTCTCGGGCAGGTTCACCGTCTTGGAGATCGCACCGGACAGGAACGGCTGGACCGCGGCCATCATGCGCACGTGGCCCATGGCCGAGATCGAGCGCGCACCCATGGCGGTGTCGAAGACCTCGTAGTGCTCCGGCTTGAGGCCGGGGGCGTCGATGACGTGGCCCTTGTCGGCGATGTACTCGACGATCGCCTCGATGGTCTCGCCGGTGTAGCCGAGCTTCTTCAGCGCGCGCGGGATGGTGAGGTTGACGATCTGCATCGACCCGCCACCCACGAGCTTCTTGAACTTCACCAGGGAGAAGTCGGGCTCGATGCCGGTGGTGTCGCAGTCCATCATGAAGCCGATGGTGCCGGTCGGCGCGAGCACCGAGGCCTGAGCGTTGCGGTAGCCGTTCTTCTCGCCGAGCTTGACGACGTCGTCCCAGGCCTTGGTGGCCGCACGGTGGATCGAGGTGTCCATCGAGTCGAGCGGACGGATCGCGTCGTTGGCGCTCTGGTGCTTGCGCATGACGCGCTTGTGGGCGTCGGCGTTGCGGGCGTAGCCGGCGTAGGCGCCGACGACCCCGGCCATCTCGGCCGAGCGCTTGTAGGCGGCACCGGTGAGCAGCGAGGTGATCGCCGCGGCGAGCGAGCGCCCACCCTCGGAGTCGTAGCCGTGGCCGGTGGCCATGAGCAGGGCGCCGAGGTTGGCGTAGCCGATGCCGAGCTGGCGGTAGTCACGCGTGGTGTCGCCGATGGCCTCGGTCGGGAAGTCGGCGAAGCAGATGGAGATGTCCATCGCGGTGATGACGAGCTCAGCGACCTTCTGGAACGTGACCGCGTCGAACGTGTCGTCGTCCTTGAGGAACTTGAGCAGGTTCAGTGAGGCCAGGTTGCACGAGGAGTTGTCGAGCGACATGTACTCCGAGCACGGGTTGGACGCGGTGATGCGGCCGCTCTCGGGGTTGGTGTGCCAGTCGTTGATCACGTCGTCGTACTGGATGCCCGGGTCGGCGCACTCCCACGCGGCCTCGGCGAGCTTGCGGAACAGGTCACGCGCGTCGACCTTCTCGATGACCTCACCGGTGGTGCGCGAGCGCAGCCCGAAGTCGGTGCCGGCCTCGACGGCCTTCATGAACTCGTCCGAGACTCGGACCGAGTTGTTCGCGTTCTGGTACTGGACGGAGGTGATGTCCTTGCCACCGAGGTCCATGTCGAACCCGGCGTCACGCAGCGCGCGGATCTTGTCCTCCTCGCGCGCCTTGGTCTCGACGAACTCCATGATGTCGGGGTGGTCGACGTCGAGCACGACCATCTTGGCCGCACGACGGGTCGCGCCACCGGACTTGATCGTCCCCGCGGACGCGTCGGCGCCACGCATGAAGGAGACCGGGCCGGAGGCGGTGCCACCGGAGGACAGCAGCTCCTTGGAGGAGCGGATGCGGGAGAGGTTGAGGCCGGCGCCGGAGCCGCCCTGGAAGATCTTCCCCTCCTCCTTGTACCAGTTGAGGATCGAGTCCATCGAGTCGTCGACGGCGAGGATGAAGCAGGCGCTGACCTGCTGCGGGCTCTTGGTGCCGACGTTGAACCAGACCGGGGAGTTGAAGCTGAACACCTGGTGCAGCAGGGCGTAGGTCAGCTCGTGCTCGAAGATCTCGGCGTCCTCGGCGGTGGCGAAGTAACCGTGGTCCTTGCCGGCCTTGACGTAGGTCAGGACGACGCGGTCGATGAGCTGCTTGAGGCCCTGCTCACGGGCCTCGGTGCCCACGGCGCCGCGGAAGTACTTGGTGGTGACGATGGTGGAGGCGTTGACCGACCAGAAGTCGGGGAACTCGACACCGCGCTGCTCGAAGATCGTCTCGCCGGTCTTCCAGTTCTGCTGGACGACGTCGCGCTTCTCCCAGGTCACCTCGTCATAGGGGTGCACACCAGGAGTGGTGTAGATGCGCTCGACGGTGACGCCGGACGCGCCCTTGCCGGCGTTCTTGCGGGCACCTGCACGTGCGCCTGCGGTTTCAGTCATGTCTGGTGGCCTCCCTAGCCCCTGGTGATGCTCTGGTGTCAATTCTGGGTGTTGGCACTGACAGTGCCGGGATGGTGCGGTGGTGCCGTACGGCGCGGGCTCAGCCCGGCGGCAAACCGGCGGTGCTGCGTGAGTCCGGCTCGGTGCCGGTGGCCTCGCGCTCGGCGCGCAGCAGGGTGATCGCGGACTCGAAGTCCTCGAGCGACTCGAACGCCTGGTAGACGCTCGCGAACCGCAGGTAGGCGACCTCGTCGAGCTCGCGCAGCGGCCCGAGGATCGCCAGGCCCACCTCGTGGGCCTCGACCTCGGCCTGCCCCTGCTGGCGGATGCACTCCTCGACGCGCTGGGCGAGGAGGGCGAGGTCGTCCTCGGTGACCGGGCGGCCCTGGCAGGCCTTGCGGACGCCGGCGAGGACCTTGCCCCGGCTGAACGGCTCGCTCGCGCCGGAGCGCTTGGTGACCGTGAGGCTGGCCGTCTCGATCGTGGTGAAACGGCGGCCGCACTCCGGGCACTGGCGACGCCGGCGGATGGAGCTGCCGTCGTCGGTCGTGCGCGAGTCCATGACCCTGGAGTCGGTGTGCCGGCAGAACGGACAGTGCATGGCGGCGCTCCTTCCGAGGGGGTGTTGCCCCGCCGTCCAGGGATGAGCTGGGGACGAGACTGTGGACCTGCTGGGGACAACGTGTGGAGAACCAGCCTCGCCCTGTGCACTACATGTGGACGAACTACAGCGGTGTAACCACTAGATGTAGGGATAGTCTGCCTCGCTGTGACCCAGGGCGCAAGCGAGTCCCGGAAACTCCTCCAAACTCCGTAGTGGAGTGTGCATCGCCGCAGGTCAGCGCCTTGCGAAGCACCTGGCCGACACGCCCGAAGTGGTACAGGTGTGGCTGGAGTGACTCGAGAGCCGACCATATCTGGTGCGGGACGACCCACGCGCACCCACATCTTGTGGACAGCGGGGGCGCGCGGCGCGGGTGTGCGGGAGCGGGCGGGAGCTCAGGCCATGGAGAGCAGGAACGCCGCGCTGAACCCGACCACGGTGAGCAGCCCGACGAGCCGCCCGGCGTGCTCCACGGCCTCAGGGACCATGGTGTCGGCCAGCATCGTGAGGATGGCTCCGGCGGCGAACGCCTGGATCGTCGCCACCACCGACGGGTCCGCTCCGTCGAGCAGGACCCGACCCAGCGCGGCCGCCACGGTCGCCGCGGCGGTGACACCCAGCCACAGCGCCATGATCGAGCGAGCGCTGTGCCCGGCCGAACGCATACCCGCCGAGGAGGACAGGCCCTCGGGGATGTTGGAGAGGAACACGGCGGCGACCACGGCCACCCCCACGCCTCCCCCGCCGATGGTGGAGACGCCGATCGCGGCACTCTCCGGTATGCCGTCGAGCAGCGCGCCGAGCGCGAGCGCGGTCCCGGCCGCGCCGGCCTGGGGACCGTTGGGGCTCTTGCGCCGGTGGCCGCCACGGTTGTCGATCCACCAGTCGCCGAGGAAGAACACGACCGACCCGCCGAGCAGGCCGAGCACGGTCGAGACTCCCCCGGCCTTGTCGTAGGCCTCGCCGGCCAGCTCGAACGTCAGGGCGCTGACCAGCACCCCCGAGCCGACGGCCATGACCCAGCCGATGACGCGCTTGGACGTCGGCAGCCAGATCCCGGCCGCCGCGCCGACCAGCAGAGCCACTCCTCCGACGAATCCCCAGAACCCTGCTTCCAGCACTTCCCCACCGTAACCGCCGGGTCGGACTGAGGCAGGTCGGGGGCTGGGGCACAGGACTAGGCCGTCTGCGTGACCCGGCCCCGGCGCGCCGGCGGGACGATCGAGGACGCAGGGAACCCGGAACAGAGGAGGTTCTCATGAGCGGAGCAGCAAGGATCGACCGTCGACAGCTCGTGCGCACGGCGGCAGGGGTGGCGGCAGGTGGAGTCCTGGTCGCGGGGACGGGGGTCGCGTCAGCCTCAGCGACCGACGCGAGCAGCGGCGTCCTGGGCGCCTGGTGGATCGAGCACACCAACGACCCACCCGCCGACCCGGAGCCCGGCATCACCGTCGTCAGCATCGGCGCCGGCGGCATCATCGTCAGCAACGACATCCGTCCCGCCGGCTCGGTCAGCAACGGTGTGTGGGCCATGGACGGCGACCGGTTCAAGGCGACGTTCTGGGGCAGCACCGACGTCGGCCCGAACATGGATACCGGCAGCGCACGCATCCGGGTGCGTGGGCGCCTGCGCAGCGGCAAGCTCGTCGGCACCTTCGCGGTCACGGGGTACGACGCGACCGGCGCCCAGCTGTTCAGCGCCACGGGCACGTTCACCGGCACGCGCATCGAGCCCTGACCCCACGGGCACCGACCCCAAGAGCCCTGACCACCGCGCGCCCTGACCACCACGCAGGACCGGTCCCGCTGATGCGGGCCGGTCCTGCGCCGTACCGCACCGGGCCCTTGGGCCCTACCCGGCGGTGGGCGGCCGCCCGAGAGTGGGAGCACGACCGCGGGACCTTCCCGGGGAACCCCTCAGGGCCACCACGAAGGCACACACAAAGGCAGGAAGAGATGAACAGCTACGGACTCGGCGGCAGGGTCGCCGTCATCACCGGCGGGGCCTCCGGCATCGGCCGCGCCTGCGCCCACATCCTCGCGCGCTCCGGCGCGGACGTCTCGATCTGGGACCTCGACCAGGCCGCGATCGACGTGGTGCTCAAGGAGCTCGAGGCGTTCGAGTGCCGGACGCACGGCGCCGTGGTCGACGTCAGCGACTCCGGGGCGGTCGACGCGGCGATGGACGCTGCGGTCGAGCACCTCGGCCACGTCGACATCGCGGTCTGCAACGCCGGCATCGGCGGCGACGTCCTCGCCAGCGGCGACTACACCGACGAGGCCTGGCACAAGGTCATCGGCATCAACCTCGACGGCGTCTTCTACACCCAGCGCGCGGCGATCCGCGCCATGAAGGCCAGCGGTCGCGGGGGCTCGATCATCAACATGGCCTCGATCCTCGGCGCTGTCGGTTTCGCGACCGCGAGCGCCTACACCGCCGCCAAGCACGGCGTCGTCGGCATGACGCAGGCCGCCGCCTGGGAGCACGCCGCCGACAAGATCCGCGTCAACGCGGTGGGCCCGGGCTTCATCCGCACTCCCCTGCTGGACGCCCACCTGGACCAGCCGACGCTGGACTTCCTCGCGACCCAGCACGCGCTGCAGCGGATCGGTGAGCCCGAGGAGGTCGCCGAGCTCGTCGCCTGGCTGGCCAGCGACGGCGCATCGTTCGCGACCGGCACCTACTACCCGATCGACGGCGGCTACCTGGCCCGCTGAGCCTCCTCGCTGCGGGTCTTCAGTCCCGCCGCCTCCATCGCGAGGTAGCGGTCGGTCGTCGCGCGGTACACCCGCCCGAACAGCTCCCCCAGCCATCCGTGCGGCTCGATGCTCAGGGTCACCCGGCTGCCGCCGCCGGGCAGCGGCTCCACGACGTGGCGGGCCTTGGTGAGGATCGCCGGCCCGCGCATCACCCACGTGAACGACGCGCCCGGCTCCAGCTCGGTGACCACCCAATCGGAGGTGGGTATGCGGGGCTGGCTCAGTTTCGCGCTCGAGCCCGGGCGCAGCGGTCCCTCGTCGAGCCTGCGCGCCCACCGCATCGAGGCGGTCCACTCCGGCCAGCGCTCGACGTCGGTCATCACCTCCCACACCCGAGCCGGTGGGGCGGCGATGTCGACGGTGGCGTGCTGCTCCATCACGACATCGTCCTCCTGCTGTCGGTGCAGTTCGAGAGGATGCGGGGCATGGATTCCGCGCGCGTCCTCGCCCAGCGGCTGGCCACCCAGCGACTCAGCTCGGCGCCGCTGCCCCGCGCTGCCGACGCCGTCCGCCTGCTCACCTGCGTCCAGAGCCAGGAGCGCGACCACGCCTTCTTCTCCCTCGGCCTGCGCACCCGGCGGAGCACGTATGCCGCCGTGCGTCGCGAGCACGACAGCGGCACCTTCCTGCGCACCCACATCCTGCGGCCGACGTGGCACTTCGTGGCGCCCGAGGACCTGCGCTGGATCCTGGCGCTCACCTCACCGCGCCTGCTGTCGTCGATGGCTGGCCGCCACCGCCAGCTCGGGCTCGACGACGCCAGCCGGCTCGACTCGGGACTGTCGCTGCTGGCCGAGCTGCTCGCCGGACGAAACCACCTGACCCGGGCCGAGATCGGCGAGGCGTTCGTCGGGCGTGGGTCGAGCATCGAGCCCGGCCAGCAGTTCGGGCACCTGCTCATCGTCGCCGAGCTCCAGGGGCTGGTCTGCTCCGGACCGCAGAAGGGCGTCCACCACTCCTACGCCCTGGTCGACGAGGTCGTCCCGCCCACCCGTGCGCGCGACGAGGACGAGGCGCTGGTCGAGCTGGTGCGCCGCTTCTTCACCAGCCACGGACCCGCGACCATCAAGGACTTCACCCGGTGGTCGTCGCTGACCGTCGCCGGCACCAAGGAGGCCCTGGCCCAGCTCGGCGGCGAGCTCGCCTGCGAGGACGTCGACGGCACCCCGCACTGGTTCGACCCCTCGGTGGTGCCACGGCGCAGCCCTGCCGCGCCCGCGGCCTACCCCTTTCCCGTCTACGACGAGGCGGTCCTCACCTACCCCACGGTGAACTTCCCCACGGCGCCCGACCATCCCTTCGCCAAGCACCCTGATCCGTTCTGGGCCCGGGTCGTCCTCGACCAGCAGAACGTCGGGCTGTGGAAGCGCACGGTCCGCGGGGGCGAGGTGGAGGTGGACGTGCGGCTCGCGCGCAGCGTCGACGACCGGGGCCGCGAAGCAGTACGCCTGGCCGCACAGCGGCTTGCCGGCTTCCTCGAGCTGGAGCTGCGCTACCTCGAGGACCACCACACCCCGCACATCTGGTGGGGGTAGCGCGACCGCCTGGCCCGAGCCCCGGCGGACCCATGCGGGCCGTCTGCTTTTAACAGGTCATGACCTCGCCCTGACCGGTTGATGAATTACACGGTTGGACTTATCCGGATCTGCATGACAAAGCGGACACCGGACGTCCAACCTGTTCCAGGTTGCGCGTCCCCCGGGGACCGCCGCCTGCGCCCTCGGCGCCGTTCCTGCCCCCCACCCCCAGGAAGTCATGCGTTCACGCCTCCACCGCGCCGCCGCCCACGCCGTACTCCGCCTGCTCGCCCTGACGCTCGTGGCGACCGCCCTGGTCGCCGTCGCCCCCCGGACGGCCCAGGCCGCCGGGCTGGTGAGCGAGTGCAAGGCCTACTCGACCGCCTGCATCTCGTTCAGCGGGTACGCCGGGAAGTCCGTGTGGGGCTACCCCGTGAACTCCTCCGGCAACAACTGCGTCAACTACGTGGCCTACCGGCTGGCGCGCAACGGGGTGAAGCAGCAGAGCGGGATGGGCAACGGCGGTCAGTGGGCCACCAGCGCCAAGTCGCGCGGCTACGTCGTCGACAGGACGCCGCGCACCGGCTCCATCGCGCAGTGGAACTACGGCAGCGCCTACGCCCCGAGCGCCGGGCACGTCGGCTACGTCGAGGAGGCGACGTCGTCCTACATCGCCATCTCCGACAGCTCCTGGGGTGGCGGCTACTCCTCGCGCTGGCGCGTCTACAAGGGTGACCGCAACTGGCCCAGCAACTTCATCCACTTCAAGGACCAAGCCTACCAGCCGCCGAGGTCTGGCTCGTTCCTGCGCGTGCGCGAGACCAACGAGGTCTACCGCCTCGTCGGCTCTGCGCCGATCTACACCTCGACATGGACCGGTCTCGGGGGCACCCAGCCGACCCACCTCATCTCCTCCGCGACTCTGGCGTCGATGCCGGCGCGGCTGGCGGAGGGCACCTTCATCCGCGGCGCCCAGCGCAACGAGGTCTACCGCGTCATCGGTGGAGCGCCGGTCTACGTCTACACGTGGGCGGCGTTCGGGGGGACGCAGGCAACCACCAAGGTCGACCAGTACGCCATCGACAAGGCGGGGATGGGCGGCCACTGGAACCACCTGCGGTCACGACCCGCCGAGGGCACCCTCATCCGGGGCGGCCAGCGCGGTGAGGTCTACAAGGTCGCCGGTGGGGCGCCGGTCATCGTCACCGACTGGGACAACGTGGGCGGCAAGCGGACCTCGATGACGGTCGACCAGTACGCGATCGACAAGGCCGGGAGCGCCACCCGCTACAACCACCTGTCGTTCCGGCCGGTGGACGGGTCGTACGTGCGCGGGTACACGACCAAGAAGGTCTACCTGATGAAGGGCGGCATCGCCCACTACGTCTACTCCTGGGACCAGGTCGGCGGGACCGTGCAGCCCACGACGCTCGTGGACCAGGTCGCCGTCGACAAGGCCGGGACGTCGAGCCCGCTCTACTGGACCCACATCAAGGACAAGCAGGTTCTCTGAGGGCCCTGGCCGGCTCACCCCGGTGAGCCGTGGCGCGTCAGCCGACGGCGGGGATGAGCAGCGTCTGGCCGGCGTGGACGTCCGAGCCGGCCAGGTCGTTGGCGACCTGGATGCGGGCGACGGCGTCGGCCAGCGGGAGCTGCGGCAGCTGCGTGGCCGCGACCTCGGAGAGCGTCTGGCCCGACTGCACGGTCGTGGCGTGGTCGACGACCGTCGCCGACGCCCCGCCGGACAGCAGGGTGGTCGCGAGCACCACCGCGGCCACGAGGACCGTCAGGGTGATGGCGAGGCGACCTGCGCGGGTGAGGTGCACCGGCGCCACGGGGCGGATGACGACGTCCTCGCCCGTGGGCACGGAGACGAGCTGCGGACGGGTCGGTCGCGTCGGCATCCGCAAAGGTGCGGGGGCGACGTCCCAAGCGACTGCTGCACTCATCTGGTCCTCCGTGGTGGTCAGGGTCTGGCGGTCGTTCGAACGGGTGTGCGAACTTCCTCTGGACTGATTTCTAGCACGCGTGTTCGAATGCGGCAAGACACGCGTCGAACACATGTTTGGCACAGGCGTTCGAACGCCATACGCTGTGTTCATGCCTCAAGCACATCAGAGGCCACTGACAACGCACCCGTACCACCGTCGCCGGACCACCCCTGGAGGACCGGCTCACGGCACCTGACCTGCGGAAACGAGGAACCGGCATGAGCGAGGACAACGTCAAGGAGCTCCCCGACCGCGACCACGGCGACGGGCTCACCGTCCGCCAGCGCCGGGTCCTCGAGGTCATCCGCAACTCGGTGGACCGGCGCGGCTACCCGCCGAGCCTGCGCGAGATCGGCGAGGCCGTCGGGCTCACCTCCCCGAGCTCGGTGGCCCACCAGCTCTCGACCCTCGAGCGCAAGGGGTTCCTGCGCCGCGACCCCAACCGCCCTCGCGCCATCGAGGTCGTCTCCCCCGACTCCCCCGCCGACATGCGCGGCTACCGCGGCGGCGCGAGCGTCGACGACGAGACGGCCGTCTACGACGAGACCGGGATCGGCGACCAGCGCCCGGAGGCCTCCTACGTCCCCGTGCTCGGACGCATCGCTGCCGGCGTGCCGATCCTCGCCGAGGAGACCGTCGAGGACGTCTTCCCGCTCCCCCGCCAGATCGTCGGCGAAGGCCAGCTGTTCCTGCTCCAGGTCGTCGGCGAGTCGATGATCGACGCGGCGATCTGCGACGGTGACTGGGTCGTCGTGCGGCAGCAACCGACAGCCGACAACGGCGACATCGTGGCTGCCATGCTCGACAACGAGGCGACCGTCAAGACGTTCAAGCGGAAGGACGGCAAGGTCTGGCTCATGCCGCACAACGCGGCGTTCGAGCCCATCGACGGCGACCACGCCACCATCCTGGGCAAGGTCACCGCGGTCCTGCGCCGCGTCTGAGCAGCGTCAGTCGCCCAGCGTCTCGAGGTACCTGCTCAGGCGCTGGGTGATGTCGTCGGTGGCGCGGGCCTCGTCCCACAGCTCCCACCACTCGTTGTCATCCGGCCGCAGCGCCCGGTGCAGCGCCGCGGTGGCGAGGTCCTCGAGGCGCTCGTCGACCTCGAGCGGCTCCTCCTCCACCCAACGCGGCACGTAGCGCTCTGCGACGACGCTCTCCGGGTCGTCGCAGGCGGCTACGACGACCGCGGCCGCGATGGCCTCGGCCATCTCCGGCGCCTCGATGTAGCCGTCCGACCGCACCACGCGCCCCATGGCTCGCTCCACCTGGGCGCGGCGCTCGTCGGGTCCGGCCTCCTCGAGGGTGTCGAGGAAGTCGAGCGCGTCGTCGTTCTCGAACGGTCCTGTTCCGGCAGCTCCCATACCGGCCTCCCTGTGTGCTCGGTTGCTACGAGCGTGCCAAGGCCCGCCGCGACACGCCAGTGGTCGTTCGGCCGAGGCAAGGTGGACCTTTGTCAGCCCTCGCCGCTGGTCCCCGACACGGTGTGCCCGGCGCCCTCCTCAGGCAGCAGGCGCTGGTACCAGGCGGTGTCGACGTAGCGGCCGAACTTGTGCCCCACCTCGCGCAGCACCCCCACCTGCTCGAACCCGAACCGGCGGTGCAGCGCGATGCTCGCGTCGTTGGGCAGCGCGATGACCGCGACCTGGGTGTGCACGCCGGGGTGCGCGTCGAGCCGGCCGAGCAGCGCGGAGTACAGCTGCGACGCGACGCCCAGGCCACGCGCGCCCTCCGCGAGGTAGACCGACACCTCCTTGGTCCCGTCGTACGCGGGGCGAGGGCGGAACGGCCCGGAGAAGGCGTAGCCGAGCACCTCCTCGTCACGAGTCGCGACGAGGACGAGATCGCACTCCCCGCGCCCGCGACCTTCTCCCCCAGGTATGCCGCGCCGCGCGGTTCGGTGTCGAACGTCGCCACCGTGGTGCGCGCCTGCTCGTCGTAGATCGCGGCCATCGCCGGCACGTCGGTGTCGAGGGCGTCGCGGACGGTGATCGCGGTGGCGGCCGGGCTCATATCGGCGATGCTAGGGGGATGACGGACCGGCAGCGGATGTGGGACGAGCGGTATGCAGCCAGCGACCGGGTGTGGAGCGCCGGCCCCAACGCGGAGGTCGAGCGGATCGTCTCCCCCTGGCCGCCGGGTCGAGCCCTGGACCTCGGGGCCGGTGAGGGGCGGCACGCCATCTGGCTAGCTTCGCTGGGCTGGCGGGTGACGGCGGTCGACTTCTCCGCGGTGGGGCTCGGCAAGGGCGAGGCCGAGGCGACCCGTCGCGGGCTCGCGGTCGACTGGGCGGTCGCGGACGCGCGTTCGTGGCAACCGTCGCCGGGCGTTCTCTACGACCTGGTGCTGGTCGCCTACCTCCACCTGCCCGAGGACGTCCTCGGTCGGTGCCGGCGCTGGCTCGCGCCGGGCGGCGCCCTCGTCGTCGTCGGTCATGCCTTGCGGAACCTCACCGACGGCGTCGGTGGTCCTCAGGACCCGGCACTCCTCCACACCCTCGACGAACTGCGTGCCGCGTCCGAGGGCCTGCACGTCGAGCGCTGCGAGGAGCTCGTGCGGCACACGGAGGGCGGTGACGCGATCGACGCCGTCCTCGTCGCTAGGCGGCCAGCAGCCTGACCAGCTCGGTGAGCGTCGGACCGAGCGGGGCGTCGAGCTGCAGGGTCGCCTCGCCGTCGCCGCGGGTCGCCCCCCGGGTGATGATGACGACCGGGATGCCCCGGGCGGCTGCCCGCCGCACGAACCGGTAGCCGCTCATGACCTTGAGGCTCGACCCGAGGACGAGCAGCACCTCAGCCTCCTCGGTGAGGCGAAAACAGTGTTCCACCAACGGTTTCGGCACTGACTCGCCGAAGAACACCACGTCGGGCTTGAGGGTGTCCTGCCCGCAGACGAGGCACCGCGGCACCACGAAGTCGGCGACGTCGAGCTCGTTGAGGGCGATGTCGCCGTCGGGCCGGATCTCGTTGCTGGTCACCTCGAAGGTCGGGTTGGTGAGCCGCATCCGCTCGTCGAGGTCCCACCGGCTCGAGCGGTCACCACACGTCAGGCAGACCACGCGGGCGAGTGCGCCGTGGAGCTCGGTGACGTCGGTGGCACCGGCGGACTGGTGAAGCCCGTCGACGTTCTGGGTGATGACCGGGCCCAGCGCGCCGGCTCGCTGCAGGGCGGCGACGGCCTCGTGTCCGGCGTTGGGCCGGGCCAGGTTGAAGCGCTGCCAGCCGACGTAGCTTCGGGCCCAGTAGCGCTGCCGGGCCTGGGAGGAGCGGACGAACTCGGCGTACTGCATCGGAGTCACCCGGCGCTTGCCGTCGGGGCCGCGGTAGTCGGGGATGCCGGACTCGGTGGAGATGCCGGCGCCCGTGAGCGTCATGACACGACGGCGTTCGATGAGGTCGGCGACGGCACCGAGGGCGGCCGGGCTGGTGGTGCCGTCGAGCGCGTACCCGGGCTGCGGAGGGTGCGCCTGCGTCACGTCGGTCACCAGCACAGGTTACGTGGGCCTCACGCAGGTGGCCCGGCGAGCCGCCCACCGGCGACCGAGCCCGGGGCGTCTCGTTCGCAGCGGATCCATCACGGTTGCAGCGAGATCTAGGTGCAGCGATAACCGGCCGTTATGCTTGGCCTCATGATCGACGCTGCTGGTCTCCGCGTGATGAAGGCGATCTCCGACGAGGGGAGCTTCACCGGCGCGGCCCTGGCCCTGGGCTACTCCCAGCCCGCCATCTCGCAGATGGTGCGCCGCCTCGAGCAGCGCACCGGCACCGTCCTCGTCGAGCGGGTCGGCCGCAACGTCCGGCTCACCGAAGCCGGTCAGGTCCTCGCGCGCCACGCCGTGGCCGTCCTCTCCGCCCTCGACGCAGCCGAGGAGGAGGTCGCCGCCATCGCGGGCCTGCGCGCCGGACGGGTGCGGCTGATGGCGTTCCCGTCGAGCTCGGCCACCCTCGTCCCACGCGCCCTGGCCCTGGTCAAGCAGCGTTTCCCCGACGTGCAGGTCACCTTCACCGAAGCCGAGCCCCCGGAGTCCCTCGCCGCACTCAAGGCCGGCGAGTGCGACCTCGCAGTCGCGTTCGCCTACGAGGGCACCGACGTGGGTCGTGGCGAGGAGGACATGGACCTCTTCGTGACCCACAAGCTGCTCGACGACGAGGTGCGGCTCGCGCTCCCGCGTTCGCACCCGCTGGCCGACCGCGACAGCCTCGAGCTCTCCGCCCTGGCGCAGGAGAACTGGATCGCCGGCTGTCCCCGCTGTCGTGGCCACCTCCTGCAGATGTGCGCCAACGAGGGCTTCTCGCCGCACGTGGGGTTCGAGACCGAGGACTACGTGGCAGTGCTGGGCCTGGTCGCCGAGGGCCTGGGCGTGGCGCTGATCCCCGACCTGATCCTGCGCACTGCCCACCACCACGACGTCGTGACACTCCCCGTGACGCCCGCCTCCCGGCGCACGATCAGCGTCGTCACCACCGCCGACCTCCAGCGGGTGCCCGCAGTCCAGGCCACCATCGAGGCGCTCTGCGAAGCGGCCAAGGCCACGCCCCGGGTCCTCGCCAGCAACTGACCGACCGGACACCGCCAACCCTCCTTCACAGGCGCTGATCGCCGTTCACCGTCGTCGCCAGGTCACCCCCACGTCCTGGTCCTGCGACACGACGGCCACGTCGCCACGCTGGTCGGTGCGGAACACGGCATACCCGTTGCGGCGCAACACCTCCAGCGCCTTCGGTGACGGATGGCCGTAGTCGTTGTCCTTGCCGACGCTGATGACGGCGACGGGCGCAGCAACCTCGGCGAGCAGGTCCTCGTCGAGGTTGCCCGAGCCGTGGTGAGCCACCTTCACGACGTCGAACCGTCCCGCCTCGGACTCCATCGCGGGGTCGCGCCGCAGCTCGAGCAGGACCGCGTGGGCGGCCTCGTGCTCCACGTCGCCGAGGAGCAGCAGGTCGACCGGGCCCGACCGCACCGCCAGGACCACGCTCGCGTTGTTGGGTACCGACCCGCTCGAGATGCGCCGCTGCGGCCACCAGACGTCGGCCGTCACACCGGTCCAGGCGAGGTGGTCGCCGGCGGACACCGCACGGACGGGTATGCCGCGAGCCCCTGCCCACCGCTGCACCTCCTCCCACTGGTAGTCGGGTTCGTGGACGGGGGTGGTGAGCACCTCACGCACCTCGCGTCCGGCGATGGCGCCCGGCAGGCCGTCGACGTGGTCGGCGTGCAGGTGGGTGAGCACCACCGAGTCCAGCACCGCGATGTGGAGGCGGCGAAGGCAGGCGTTGATCGCTGCCGGGTCGGGCCCTGCGTCGACCAGCACCGCGTGGCGGGGCTGCGTCGCGAGGACGAGGCCGTCGCCCTGGCCCACGTCGCAGGCCACGAAGCGCCAACCGGGTGCGGGCCACGTCGCGGACGAGGTGGGCGCGGCGGCCGCCACAATGAGCACGCAGGCGGCCAAGGAGGCGACGGGGCGCAACCGCACCCGGTGCACCCACCACCGTCCGGACGCGATGACGAACACCGTCACGCCGGTGAGCAGGAAGGCACCAGGCGCACCATCCGGCCACGGCAGCGTCCCACCGGGCAGGGTGGCACAGGACCGGGCCACCCAGGCGATCCCCAGGGCCGGCAACGCGCCGACCCAGCACAGAGCGGTCGCGCCCCCCGGCCACACCGGAGCCACCACGGCCGCGGCGACACCTGACACCGTGGCCGGAGCCACCATGGGGGCTGCCAGCAGGTTGGCCAGCACGCCCACCACCGAGACGCTCCCCTGCAGGAGCACGACCACCGGCGCGCACATCGCCTGTGCTGCAACGGGAATCGCGAACGCCGGGCCCCACGAACGGATCCGCGCCGGCAGGTGTCGTCCGATCGCCTCGCCCCAGCTGCGCGTGAAGAGCAGCAGCCCGAGGGTGGCGAGTGTCGAGAGGGCGAAACCGAACGAGCGGCTCAGCCACGGGTCGACGACCAGCAGCACGACGACAGCCGCCGACAGCACCGGGATCCCCGCCGCCCGCCGCGACCGGCTCAGCCCGATGAGCCCGATGGCTCCCATCGTCGCCGCCCTGATGACGCTCGGTTCGGGTCGGGCGAGCACCACGAACCCGGCGAGGACGACCACGGCCACGACCGGTCGCCACCGGCGACGTACGCCGAGCAGACCAGCACCCCCGAGCGCGAACGCCAGGATGATGGCGACGTTGCTCCCGGACACCGCCGCCAGGTGGGTCATCCCCGTCGTCAGCATGGCCTCCGTGAGCTCGGGCGGCGTACGGCTCGTGTCACCGATCACCAGGGCCGGCAACAGTCCTCGCGCGTCCGCAGGCAGTGGTGACGCAGCGGATCGCAATCCGGCGCGCAGGTGCTCGGCCCCTCGGGCGACCCACCCGGGCCGCGAGGTCGTGGCGGGGCTGCCTGACGGGTGAACTACCGCGACGACGTCGTCGCCGGGTTCGGCCACGACGAGCTTGCCGTGCAGCTCGAGACCCGACCGCCAGGCCACCGAGCGCCAACGCTCGTCCCCGACGACCAGGACGGGCGTCGACACGCGGGCCGTGGCGCCCCGTGCGGTGACCTGGTGCACCTCCATCCGGAAGCGCACGGTGACCCCGTCGCGACCGGCCTGGGTCAGCACCACCGGGTCGCTCGCGACGACGCCCCGCACCACAACCGCGGCATGGCGGTGCGCGAGGTCCTCCAGCGGCCCTGCCCTCCGCACGGCCTGGTGCCCAGCCGTGGCCAGCAGCGCCAGCGCGACCGTGCCCGCCGACAGGGCAACGACCACACCCGGGTGCTGCGATCCGGGACGACTGCGGCGGGGCACGCGAGGCCCGACCACGAACGCGCTGACGGACACCAGCATCGAGACGCCGGCGAGTCCCACGAGGAGCAGTGGACGCAGCCCGAGGGTCAGGGCGGACACCGACCAGGCGACCAGGGCGGGCAGGAGCAGACGCAGGTCGAGGACCGGGGCGGGCAGGCCGTCGGCGGCCGCCGTGCCGGATGTCGCAGAGGTGGGAGCGACGTCGGGTGGCATCAGACGCTCACCTTCGGTTGCAGCTCGGCGAAGATCTTCTCCCCGATCCCGCTCACCTCACCCAGCTCGTCGACCGAGGCGAAGCGTCCGTGCTCGGTGCGCCAGTCGACGATGCGCTGGGCCAGCACCGGACCCACTCCGGGCAGCTCCTCGAGCTGGGCGGCAGTGGCCGAGTTGAGGTCGAGCCTGCCGCCCACGCCACCGGCTGCAGCAGGACCGCCGGCGGAGCCGCCTCCTCCGGCGGAGCCTGCTCCCGGCCCACCCGCGCCCGGTGCAGAAGCCACCACCTCGCCCGGCTTGGGTATACGGACCTGCTCGCCGTCAGCGAGCACCCGAGCGAGGTTGACGGACGCCAGGTCTGCACCCTTGAGTGCCCCACCCGCCTTCGCCACCGCATCGGCCACCCGCGCTCCGACGGCCAGCCGGAACACCCCCGGCTCCTTGACCTGACCCACCACGTGCACCGTGACGCCGCCAGCTGCGGACCCCGTGGACCCGGTGGACCCTGCAGGCGGCCCGCCACCTCCCGACGCCGTCGCCGAGGACGCGAACGCCGTGCTGCCACCCGCGGAGTGGCTGACCAGGGCGGATCCCGGCTGGGCAGGAGCCACCACCTGCGGTGCACTGGCTGCCCGTGCCCAGGCGACGCGGACGCCGAACCCGGCAGCCGCCACCGCCACGACGACCACGAGGCCGAGCACGGCGGCCCTCGGTGCGCTGAGGCGGGCGCCGACGAGCGACGACGGCAGGGTGAGCAGTCGTGGCCCGGGCGGCATCGGCCGGCGGTGGCGGCCCGAACGCGTGTCACGTGGTCGCTCGGTCGGGGCGGTGGGTCGACCGCGGCCGGGCGACGGGTGGGGGCCCGAGCTCGGGCCCTCCCCCACCGGGTCGACCGCCTCGATCCATGACCGAGCCGGCTGCCACGGGACCACCTCCGCACCCGGCTCGGGGACGAGCCGTGGCGACCCCGGTTCGGGGACGGAACGTGGCGAGGGCAAGGGCGAGGGCGAGGGCTGCGTGCGCGACGAGTCCGCGGCGCCCGGCCCCGGCTGGGCCACCTGTGGCGTCGGGGGTGCCGTCGCCGAGCCGTCGAGCAGGCGGCGGACGCGGGGTGAGGGCTCGGGCGGACGACGACGCAACGGCATACCGGCACGCTAGGAAAGGGTCTCGCCGGCGAACGACGACGCCGACCGGCGTTGTGGACGACGAACGCCCGCAGCGCCGGCTGTGGACGGCCCCGGCCCCGCGTCGACTCACCGCGCGAGCGAACCGATCAGGCGGCCGAGGAGCTCCCTCGCCGGGCGGAGACCCACAGCTCGATGTTGCGCCGGTGGCGGTAGATCACGAGCAGGGCCACCACGACGCACCACGCCCCGGTGTCGCGGGACCCGAAGGGCACCCACCGCGCCCACGAGAGCAGCCCCAGCACGAACAGCAGCACGCACGCCGACACCGACGCCCCAGCCACCCACCGCAGCCGCCAGACGAGCAGCACGAAGACGACCACCATGACCAGGCCGAACCACGGCTCGACCGCCAGGATCGCCCCGAGCGAGGTGGCCACGCCCTTGCCGCCCTGGCCCTTGAGGAACGGCGACCAGATATGTCCCAGCACCACCGCGAGCCCGACGCACAGGGCGGTGACGGTGCCGAAGAGGTGCTGCGCGAGGACCACGGGCAGCAGGCCCTTGAGGACGTCGAGGACACCGACGACGACTCCCCAGCGAGGGCCGAGGACCCGGCCGGCGTTGGTCGCGCCCGGGTTGCCGGAGCCGGTGTGGCGCAGGTCCTTGCCGAGGATCCGGGCGAGGATCGTGGCGGGGTTGACCGCCCCGACGACGAACGCGACCGCCGATGCCACGGGCACCTCGGCCAGCTCCCAGAACGACGCGTGACCGACGCTCACCACGCCCGCCTCAGGCCGTCCGTGGCGACACGGCGACCGCCAGCGTCCCGGGCCCGACGTGGGCGCCGACGACGGCACCGAGCTCCACGACCGTCACCTCGTGCGCCGTCGGGACGCGGTCGCGCAGTCTGGCGGCGAGATCCTCGGCGCGCGTGGCCGAGTCGAGGTGGTGCACGGCGATGTCGACACCGTGCTCCGCGGCCTCCGCAGCACCGACCGCGATCTCCTCGAGCCGGGCCAGCGCGCGCGAGGAGGTGCGCACCTTCTCCAGCGGGCGGATGTGCCCGTCGGCGAGCTCGAGGATCGGCTTGATGGCCAGCGCCGAGCCGAGGAACGCGGATGCCGACCCGATCCGGCCACCGCGCCTCAGGTGCTCCAGGGTGTCGACGTAGAACACCACCTTCGATGCCACCGAGCGCGAGAGCACTACTCCCGCAACGTCTTCCGCGGATGCGCCACTGGCCGCGGCCTCGGCGCCGGACACCACGCCGTACCCCATCGCCATGCCGAGCGACCTCGAGTCGACCACGGTCACGGGGACCGGCGACTGCTGTGCGGCGAGGTGGGCCGACTCGACGGTGGAGGACATGTCGGCCGAGATGTGGACCGAGACGATGGCCTCCGCCCCGGCGGCGGCCGCCCGCTCGTAGGCCTCCAGGAACGCCTGCGGCGACGGCCGTGACGTCGACACCGGCCGGAAGGAGCGCAGCGCCACCGCGACCTCGGCGGTCGTGACGTCGACGCCCTCGCTGAACTCGGTGCCGCCGATCACGACGTGCAGCGGCACGACCTCGATGCCGTGCTCGGCCACGACGGACTGCGGCAGGTACGCCGTGGAGTCGGTGACGATCGCGACGTTCACGAGCGCAGGCTACCGGTCGCCGGCGCCGCGGAGCGGCACCACTCCGCGGCCACCCGACCGAGCCGCCCAGACCTACAGCGGCACCACGTTGACCAGCTTGGGCGCCCGGACGATGACGGTCCGGATGCCACCTTCGGTGGCTGCCTGGATCTTGGGCAGCGCCAGGACCTGCTCGCGCAGCGCGTCCTCGCTGATGTCGGCCGGCACCTCGAGCCGGTCGCGCACCTTGCCCTTGACCTGCACGACACAGGTGACGGTGTCCTCGACGAGCAGCGCCGGGTCGGCGACGGGGAACGGTGCGTAGGTCACCGTCTCCTCGTGGCCGAGCCGCGACCACAGCTCCTCCGCGATGTGCGGGGCCAGCGGCGCGACCATGACGACCAGCTTCTCGGCGGCCTCACGGGGCACGGCGTCGAGCTTGGTCAGCGCGTTGTTGAGCTCGATGAGCCGGGCGATGGCGGTGTTGAACCCCAGCGTCGGGAAGTCGCGTGACACCGCGTCGATCGTCCGGTGCAGCGCCCGGGCCGTCGCGTCGCCCAGGGGTGCGTCGACGACCCGCACCTCACCGGTCTCCTCGTCGACCACGTTGCGCCACAACCGCTGCAGGAACCGCTGGGCTCCGACGACGGCACGCGTCTCCCAGGGCTTGCTCAGCTCGAGCGGGCCCATCGACATCTCGTAGACACGCAGGGTGTCGGCGCCGTACTGCTCGCACATCTCGTCGGGGCTGACGACGTTCTTCAGCGACTTGCCGATCTTGCCGAACTCGCGCGTGACCGGCTGGCCCTGCCAGGTGTACGACGACTCGCCACCGGAGTGGTCCGGTACCTCGACGACCTCGGACGCCTCGACCGGCTGGCCGCGGTGGTCGCGGTAGGCGGGCGCCTGGATGTAGCCCTGCGAGAAGTACTTCCGGAACGGCTCCTCGCTGCTGACGTGGCCCAGGTCGTGCAGCACCTTGTGCCAGAAGCGGGCGTAGAGCAGGTGCAGCACGGCGTGCTCGACGCCGCCGATGTAGAGGTCGACGCCGCCGGGGTCCTTGGCCCCCTCGGGTGCACCGGCCACGGGCGCGGCCTGCGGGCCCATCCAGTAGGCCTCGTTGGCCGGGTCGACGAACGCGTCGTGGTTCGCCGGGTCGAGGTAGCGCAGGTAGTACCAGCAGGACCCCGCCCAGTTGGGCATGGTGTTGGTCTCGCGGCGGTACTTGCGCACGCCGCGCCCGTCACCCAGGTCGAGCTCGACGTCCACCCACTCCTGCACCCGGCCCAGCGGCGGCTCGGGCTGCGAGGACGAGTCGTCGGGGTCAAAGGTCTTGGGAGAGTAGTCAGGGACGTCCGGCAGCTCGACCGGCAGCATCGAGTCCGGGACCGCGTGGGCGACCCCGTCCTCGTCGAAGACGATCGGGAAGGGCTCACCCCAGTAGCGCTGCCGGCTGAACAGCCAGTCGCGCAGCTTGTAGCTCACGGTGCCCTCGCCGAGCCCCTTGGCCGACAGCCAGTCGATGATCGTCGCCTTGGCCTCGGCGACCGCCATCCCGTCCAGCGACACCTCGTCGTTGGAGGAGTTGATCGCCGCGCCCTCGCCGGTGAACGCCTGGTCCTCCGGGTGCCCCTCGGACGGCTGTACGGTGCGCACCACCGGCAGCTCGTACTTCGCGGCGAAGTCCCAGTCGCGCTCGTCCTGCGCCGGCACGGCCATGATCGCGCCGGTGCCGTAGCCCATGAGCACGTAGTCGGCGACGAACACCGGCACCTGCTGGCCGTTGACCGGGTTGGTGGCGAACGCGCCGGTGAACACACCGGTCTTGTCCTTGCCCTCGGTCTGCCGCTCGATCTCGCTCTTGCGCGAGGCTGCGAGCCGGTATGCCGCGACTGCCGCCTGCGGCGACGGCTCCCCCGCCGTCCACGCCGCGTTGGTGCCCTCGGGCCAGCCGCCCGCCGGGACCAGTGACTCGACGAGCGGGTGCTCCGGCGCCAGGACCATGAAGGTCGCGCCGAACAGGGTGTCGGGACGCGTGGTGAAGACCTCGATGGAGGCGTCGTGACCGACCACGGGGAACGCGACGCGCGCTCCCTGGCTGCGCCCGATCCAGTTGCGCTGCATGGCCTTGACCTTGTCCGGCCAGTCCACGCGATCGAGGTCGTCGGCCAGCCGGTCGGCATACGCGGTGATGCGCATCATCCACTGGCGCAGGTTGGTCTTGAAGACCGGGTAGTTGCCGCGCTCGGACCGCCCGTCGTTGGTGACCTCCTCGTTGGACAGCACCGTGCCCAGGCCGGGGGCCCAGTTGACCGGCGCCTCCGAGGTGTAGGCCAGGCGGAAGTCGTCGAGGACCGCGGACCGCTCGAGCGGGCTCAGCGACACCCAGTCGGCACCACCGGGCACCGGACGGGCCCCGGAGGCGAACTCCTGCACCAGCTCGTCGATGGGGCGCGCACGGCCGACGCCGCCGTCCGGACGGACGGCGTCCGCGTCGTACCAGGAGTTGAAGACCTGCAGGAAGATCCACTGCGTCCAGGTGTAGTAGTCGGGGTCGATCGTGGCGATCGTGCGACGGTCGTCGTGCCCCAGCCCCAGCCGGCGCAGCTGGCGCTTCATCACGACCATGTTGGCCTCGGTGGTCTTGCGGGGGTGCTGCCCGGTCTGCACGGCGTACTGCTCCGCAGGCAGGCCGAAGGCGTCGTAGCCCAGGCAGTGCAGGACGTTCTTGCCCGTCATGCGGTGGTAGCGCGCGAACACGTCGGTCGCGATGTAGCCCAGGGGGTGCCCGACGTGCAGGCCCGCCCCGCTGGGGTAGGGGAACATGTCGAGCACGAGCAGCTTCTCGCGGTCGCCGACCTTCTCCGGCTCAGCCCACGGGCCGGCGGGGTTGGGCGCGTGGAAGGTGCCCTCCTCCTGCCAGCGGTCCTGCCAGGCCAGCTCGATCTGCTGGGCCATCTGGGCGGTGTAGCGGTGCGGCGTCTCGCTCATGGTGTCCTCGGGTCGTCGTGCGTCGTGGGGGACGGTGGCTGCTCTCGCCGGGCCGGTCCACCGGCCGGGCCTGCTCATGACAAAGCCCCTCGCGCGGGAGGGGCTGGCCGCGGCGGCCTCGGTGGTCCGGGGGCCGACGCGGCTAGGGAAGGAGGAGCTGCCGTGCCATGGCCCCTACGGTAGCGCAGCGCCCCCGCTCCGGGGCGGTGGCCCACCCCGGGGCAGGGGCTGACGACCCGGCACCGGGTTGCAGGTCAGTGGTGGTGGGCGTGCACCACGGCGTGGCCCCGGCCGCGGGACATCAGCCAGCGGTTCACGGGCACGGTCACCACAAAGGCCAGGGCCAGGGACACGACCAGCGACACCCAGAACAGCGTCGTCGCGAGGCCGGCGTCGAGGGCGCCGGGCACGACGAGCATGAACCCGTTGTCGACGACCTCCATCACGACGATGGACACGGTGTCGGCGGCGAGCGCCACCCCGAACGCGGCCCGCAGGTCGAGCCCCGACCGCAGGACCGACCGCATGGTCAGGCTGTAGCCGAAGACGAAGGCGAGCGCCACGGACAGCACCACGGTCGCCAGGTTGTGCAGACCGAACGCCGTCCCGACGACCATGCCGAGGACCTCACCGATGGCACAGCCGGTGAGGCAGTGGAGGGTCGCGGCCATGGCCTGCTGCCAGGAGACGCCGGTGAGTCCGTTGGGGTGCGCGTGCGTTGAGTCGCTCATGGCGTGTCCAACCATACCCCCTGGGGGTGTATTCCGACCCTCGTGAAAACAGCCCGCCGGACAGGCACGGGGTCAGTCCGGCGGCTCCTCGGCCTCCGGCTCGTCGGTGCGTTCGCCGGGCTGCGCGCCCGACTCCTCGTCGGCTGCCTCCTGCGCGGCGGCAGGTTCGTCCGACGCGGCAGGCTCCTCCCCGGGAAGCGCGTCGCCCACCTCCGGAGACCGGTAGCCGGGCGGCGGGGGCGGGTCGGGAGTCACCGGCGGGAAGGTGGTCCCGTCGGGGCGCAGGTGGGAGTCGTGCATGATCATGGTGAACCTCCTTGCGACCACCGTGCCCCGGCGGCTGTCGGCCCAAACGTCAGGCCGCGCGCTCGGTCTCGTCGAGGCCGTGCCGCAGCTTGGCGAGGATCGAGCTGAGCAGCCTCGACACCTGCATCTGGCTGACCCCCAGCACCTCGCCGATCTCCGACTGCGTGCGGTCCTCGACGAAGCGCAGGTGCACGATGCGGCGCTCCCGCTCGGTCAGCGCGTGCAGGGCGTGCAGCACCGAGTCCACTCGCAGCATCCGGTCGATGTCCAGGCTCTCGCGCGCCACGACCTCCACCGCGTGGCTGTCGTGGTCGACCGGCAGGTCGAGGGACACCGCGCGGTACGCGGCGCTGCACTCACGCGCGCGGACGACCTCCTCAGGGGCCACGCCGAGCGCCTCGGCGAGCTCGGCGGTGGTCGGGTCGCGGTGCAGGTCGTGGGTGAGCCGCTCCTGCTCTGAGGACAGGTCGGCCCTGACCTCCTGAAGACGGCGGGGCGGTCGCACGGCCCAGCCGCAGTCGCGGAAATGACGCTTGATCTCGCCGGCGATGGTGGGTCCCGCGTAGGCCACGAAGCCGTGCCCGCAGCCGGTGCGGTACCCGTTCGCGGCCTTGACCAACGCCATCCGGCCGACCTGGACCAGGTCCTCGAGGTCGATGCCCCGGCCGGCGTAGCGCCGGGCGATGCGGTCGGCGAGGTCGAGGGTCAGGACGACGGCCTGCTGGCGGAGCCGGAGGGCCGTGTCGCGGTCCGCGCACTCCTGCGCCTCGGCCAGGAGCGCGTCGGCCCGGGCGTGCGGCTCGGCCTCGTGGACAGTGCTCTCGTGGACAGTGGTCTCGTGGACGGTGGTCTCGTGGACGGTGGTCTCGTGGACGGTGGGGACGGCGGTGAAGTTCGGCCGGGTGGTCGGCGGTGCAAGGGTTCCCATGGTGGTCCCGTCTCGTGAAGGAGAAGACGGTGGCACCGCTGCTGGACCACGTGTTCCTGACCCACACAACCACCCCCATACCGGACCCGCAACCGCTGCAAAGGCCCGCGCAGGGGCGTTTGGCGCATCCCCAGAGCGGGTAGGCCCCGTGCATCCCACCGATCTCACTCCGCCCGCACAGGGCCATTTCGTGACCCCCAGGAGAACCCATGTCCCAGGACGCCATCGTCATCCTCCGCGAGGACCACAAGGAGGTTCGCGCGCTGTTCCGCGAGTTCGAGAAGTCGACGACGACCGAGTCCCGCAAGGGCTCCATCGTGTCCAAGGTCATCGAGCTGCTGACGGTCCACACCTACATCGAGAACGAGGTCATGTACCCGGAGGTGCGGCGGCTGCTGCCCAACCTCGAGGACGACGTGCTCGAGTCCTACGAGGAGCACCACGTCGCCGACGTCCTGGTCATGGAGCTCGCGGCGATGAAGCCCTCCGACGAGCGCTTCACCGCCAAGACCACGGTGCTCATCGAGAACGTCCGGCACCACATGGACGAGGAGGAGCAGGACTGGTTCCCCAAGGTGCGCGACGGGCTCAGCCGCACCCAGCTGCGGGACCTGGGCGTCCAGCTGCTCGAGGCCAAGGAGCGCGCGCCGCGGTCCCCGGCCCAGCCCAGCGCCCTCAAGAAGGCCGTCGACGCGGTCGTGTCCTGAGCGTGAGCACCACCGAGCTCCCCCGCCCCTCCGAGGCGCCCCACCTCCCCGAGCTGCCGGAGCTGCTCTCCCGGCTGGCCGGGGAGCAGGGCCGTGACAGCAGCGCCGACGACGTGGCCGCCGCGGTCGAGGCGATGGTGCTGCACCCCGACTACCCGTGCCTCGGGGCGCGGTCGGTGTTCAACCGCGACCGCGCCACGGTCGTGGTCCTCGACGAGCTCGCGACCCCGGAGTCGACGAGCGCCCTGGTCGAGGCCCTGACCGCCTTCGCCGCCACCACCGACCGCTCGGCGGGGTTCGCCTCGCTGGTGGCGGTGTTCCGCGGCGCCTCGACGACCGACGAGGCGCAGTTCGAGCGACGGCTCTGGCAGCAGCTCGGGCTCCTGCACGAGGCGGACGCCGCCGAGTGGAACCCGGACGTTTCTCCGGACCCGGCCGACCCGCACTTCGCGTTCAGCCTCGCCGGCACCGCGTACTTCGTCGTGGGCCTGCACCCCGCGGCCTCCCGGATCGCACGCCGTACGCCGCTGCCCACACTGGTGTTCAACCTGCACGAGCAGTTCGAGGAGCTCCGGCAGTCCGAGCGCTTCGAGCGCATGCGTGACACGATCCGACGGCGCGACCAGGCCCTCCAGGGCTCGGTGAACCCCATGGTCGCCGACCACGGGCGCAGCTCGGAGGCTCGCCAGTACTCCGGCCGCCTGGTGCCGGAGAGCTGGACGGCTCCGGTGAGCTTCGACGACGAGGAGACGGCATGAGCACGACCGAGGCACCCGCAGGCACGATGACGCTGGCCCCGCAGACGGGCACGGGGTTCCTGCTGCGCGCCGGCCAGCAGCTCACCGTCCTCGACCCCACCGGTGGGCAGGTCAGCGACCTGTACTGCTTCGCGGCCGACAACCACGACGAGCGCCTGTCGAGCGGGCGCACCATCGACTACGCCAACTCGATCTACGTCACCACCGGCCACACGCTCTACAGCAACCGCAGCCGGCCGATGCTCACCATCGTCGAGGACACCTGCGGCCGGCACGACTTCCTGCTCACCCCGTGCAGCCAGGACACCTTCGACCTGCTCTACCCAGAGTTCGAGGGCGCCTACCACCCCAGCTGCCTGGAGAACCTCGCGACGGGCCTCGCGCCGTTCGGGGCGGTCGCCGACCAGATCGGCACGACGCTCAACATCTTCATGAACGTCTGGCCCGAGCCGGGCGGCGAGCTGCACATCGACCCGCCGACCTCCGTCGCCGGTGACCGGTTCGTGGTCCGGGCCGAGATGGACCTTCACGTGGGGCTCACCGCCTGCTCCGCGGAGAAGTCCAACGGCGGCGTGTGCAAGCCCATCGACTACCGCGTGGACGACGTCGGCTGACCCGCCGCCACCGCCCGTCCACGAGGGGACACGGCCCTACGCGCCGTCCAGCATCTCGCGCCAGGGCACCGGTGCGCACACCCGTGGCGGGCGGCGATACTGGTGGGCATGACCGAGACGATCCCGCCCGAGGCCACCGAGGCCTTCGCGGCGCTCGCCCAGCTCGTGTATGCCGGGTCGGACGCCCAGGAGGTCCTCGACGCCATCTGCCGCCGAGCCCTGGAGATCATCCCCGGTGCGGACCACACCTCCATCTCGACCCTGCAGCCGGACCGATCACTCCGGAGCCGGGCCGCCAGCGACGACGTGGCCCGCACCATGGACGAGCTGGAGACGGAAGCCGGCGAGGGCCCTTGCCTGGACAGCATCCTGGAGGACTCGGTCCAGCGCGACGCCGACATCACGCGCGGCTGCACGTGGCCGCAGCTGGCCCGGCTCACCCTCGAGCGCACCCCGGTCCGCGGGATGATCGGCTACCGCCTCCAGCAGGGCAGCGACGCACGGTCGGCGTTCAACGTGTTCTCCGACACCCCGGGCGCCCTGACCCAGCAGTCGGCCGACATCGGAGCCGTCCTCGCGGCCTTCACCTCCGTCGCCCTGACCGCCGCGGAGCAGAAGGCGAGCGCCGAGAACCTCCGCAAGGGCCTGACGAGCAACCGCGAGATCGGCAAGGCGATGGGCCTGATCATGGCCGCGCACTCGGTGAGCGACGAGGAGGCCTTCGAGATCCTGCGCAGCGCCTCGACGCGCACCAACACCAAGCTGGCCGACGTCGCCGGCAAGGTGAACAGCAGCCACCGCCACCAGCTCCCCTGAGGCTTGTCTGACGCTTTCTTGACGCTCCCCGGACATCGCGCCCGGTACGCCCGGACTGTCCGTTTCCGCGTGCCGTCACCGGGTAGTCAGCCCTCGGCACGTCACCCGGCTCCAAAAGCGTGGGCCGGGTGGCGTGCTGCCGTGGCTGTTTGACCTGCGGCGATGCGGGGTAGAGGTCCTCTTGCGCGCGACGACGGGGTCGCGCGGACCGCGTCACGACGCGACGACCCGAGCGAGGCCACATGCCCACCGACACCGTGCTCCGCCCTCCCTGCTCCCCGGCACCCGGCACGGTTCCGCCGCCGGCGTGGCTGGAGGACCTCGTCGACCACCTCCCGGCCGCCTGTTTCCCCGGCACCCACGACGACCTGGTCGCGGCGCTGCTGCGCCAGCACGCGCCGAGCCATCTCCTCTGGCACCTGTCCGTCCTGCCCCGCACCCGGCGGTTCGAGTCGGCCGACGAGCTGCTGGCCCATCTCGGGCAGCCGCCCGCGTCGGTGGCCACCGTGTCGGTCCCCACGTAGGGGAGGCACCCGGCGCGGGGGTTTGGCACGGCCGGCCACGGGGCAGGGGCTCCACAGACGACGGCCGCCCCCACCGAAGTGCGGCCGCGACAGGGAGGACCGCACGTGAAGGCACTGACGTGGCAGGGCAAGCGCGACGTACGGGTGGAGGAGGTCCCCGACCCGACGATCCAGGAACCCACCGACGCGATCATCAAGGTGACGTCGACGGCCATCTGCGGCTCCGACCTGCACCTGTACGAGGTCCTCGGCGCCTACCTCACGCCGGGGGACATCCTCGGCCACGAGACGATGGGCATCGTCGAGGAGGTCGGCTCCGAGGTCACCCACATCAAGCCCGGTGACCGCGTCGTCATCCCCTTCAACATCTCCTGCGGCTCGTGCTGGATGTGCGAGCGCGGCTTCTACGCCCAGTGCGAGACCACCCAGGTCCGCGAGCAGGGCAAGGGCGCGACCCTCTTCGGCTACACGAGCCTGTACGGCGCGGTGCCGGGTGGGCAGGCGGAGTACCTGCGCGTGCCGCAGGCCCAGTTCGGCCCGGTCAAGGTGCCGGACGAGGGGCCGGACACCCGCTTCCTCTACCTCTCGGACATCCTGCCGACCGCCTGGCAGGGCGTGAAGTACGCCGACGTCGAGCCCGGGGGCACCCTGGCCGTGATCGGCCTGGGGCCCGTCGGCCAGTTCGCGACCCGCATCGCCAAGCAGCTCGGCGCCGGACGCGTCATCGGTGTGGACCTCGTGCCCGAGCGGCTCGCCCTCGCGGCGCGCCACGGCATCGAGACCCTGGACCTGCGCGAGGTCGACGACGTGCCCTCTGCGCTGATCGAGATGACCGGTGGCCGCGGACCGGACGGCGTCCTCGAGGCCGTCGGCATGGAAGCCCACGGCTCCCCCGGCGCCAAGGCGGCCCAGGCCGCGGTCGGGCTCCTGCCCGACGCCCTGGCCAAGCCCCTCATCGACCGGGCGGCCATCGACCGGCTCGATGCGCTGAACACCTGCCTCAAGGCCGTCCGCCGGGCCGGCACGGTCTCGGTGAGCGGCGTCTACGGTGGCGAGGTGGACCCGATGCCGATGATGGAGATGTTCGACCGCGGCATCACGATGCGGATGGGCCAGTGCCACGTGAAGCGCTGGGTCGACGAGATCCTGCCGCTGGTGCTCGACCCCGCGGACCCGCTCGGCACCGAGGACCTGGCGACGCACCTGCTCCCGCTGGACGAGGCTCCCCGTGGCTACGAGATGTTCCAGGCCAAGGAGGACGGCTGCGTGAAGGTGGTCCTGCAGCCGTGACGGAGTCCTCCGGCAGGGCCGTCCTGGTCACGGGAGCATCGAGCGGCATCGGGCGTGCGACCGCCCTGATGTTGGCCGAGGAGGGTGCAGCCGTGGCGCTGCTCTCCCGGTCGGCGCAGGCGCTGGCCGAGGTGCAGGCGATGTGCGAGGCGCGCGGTGCGCGGGCCGTCGTGGTCGTCGCCGACGTCAGCGACCGCGCCTCGGTCGAGGCGGCGTTCGAGGAGGCCGAGCGACAGCTCGGCGCCCTCGACGGCGTCGTGCACTCGGCCGCCGCGCTGGCCTACGGACGGTTCGAGGACGTGCCGCCCGAGGTGTTCGACCAGGCGGTCCTGACCACCCTGGGCGGCACCGCGAACGTCGCCCGCTGCGCGCTGGCCTCGTTCGCCGCCTCCGGCGGCGGCAGCCTCGTCGTGCTCGGCTCCCTGCTGGGCAAGATCAGCACGCCCTACATGAGCTCCTACGTCACACCGAAGTGGGGCGTGCACGGGCTCGTGCGCACCCTGCAGATCGAGGCCAGGAGCACCCCGGGCACCGAGGTCAGCCTCATCTGGCCGGGCGGCGTCGACACCCCCGTCTACCTCCAGGCAGGCACCTACCTCAAGCGCCACGGCCGTCCCCCGCCTCCGGTCGACCCCCCGGAGAAGGTGGCCCGGGCGGTGGTGGAGGCGCTGTGGCGTCCGCGCCGGGAGACCTCGGTCGGCATCGCCAACCAGGTCGTCGTGGCCGGGTTCCGGCTGCTGCCGGCAGTGTTCGACGTGCTGGTGACACCACTGATGAAGGCGGGCGGCTTGTCCCGCGACGAGGCCGTCGACTCCCCCGGCAACGTCCTCACCCCCACCCCCGCGGGTGAGGCGGTGCACGGGCGATGGGGACGACACTGGTTGCGACCGGTTGCCGCTGCAGCCGGCCTGGCCGCCGCCGGGGCCGGCCTGGCCTCCAGCGCCATCCGCAGCACCACGAAGCGAAGGACCTGACATGGACGAGCAGACCAGCCAGAGCGCCCACGACGGCGTGGTGAGCGTGACCCGCGAGGTGGACGCACCGAGCGAGGCCGTGTGGGAGGTGCTCTCGGACGGGTGGGCCTACGCGACGTGGGTCGTCGGTGCGTCCAGGGTCCGCGACGTCGACCACTCGTGGCCCGGCGAGGGCGCGCGCATCCACCACTCCTTCGGCCTGTGGCCGGTGGTCATCAGCGACACCACGCACGTCGAGCGCTCGGTGCCCGACACCGAGCTGGTCCTGACCGCGCGCGGCTGGCCGGCTGGCGAGGCGCGAGTCGTCCTGACCATCACTCCCCGGGGCAGCGGCTGCACCGTCACCATCGAGGAGGATGCGGTCCGCGGGCCAGGCACGCTCGTGCCGAAACCCCTGCGGCAGCTCATGATCCGCCCGCGCAACGTCGAGGCGCTGCGCCGCCTCGCCTACCTGGCCGAGGGGCGCCACCGCGAGCGGGTCGCCCAGGGCTGACCGGCCCCAGCGGACACACCACTCGAGGCGGGCGAGCCGGTCGGCTCGGCCGCCTCAGTCCTTGAGGAGCCGGGCCCACGCCGTACGGGTGAGCGCCCGGCGCACGCCCCCGGTGGCGCCGTTCGCCCCGATCGCCGCGCGCGCGGCGTTCCACCCGCAGGCCCCATGGACGCCACCGCCCGGGTGGGCCGAGGCGCTGGCGAGGTAGAGCCCGGGCACAGGGGTCTCAGGCCGGCCCAGGCCGGGAGTGGGACGGAGCACGAGCTGCTGGTGCAGCCCGGACGTGCCGGCGTTGATCGCCCCGCCGACCAGGCTCGGGTTCTCCGACTCGAGGTCGCTCGGCGACTGCACGTGTCGCGCCACGGCGCTGTCGCGGAAGCCGGGGGCGACGCGTTCGACCGCCGCCTCGATGCGGTCGACGTGGTCGGCCAGCTGCTGGCCGCTCCAGTCGATGCCGTGCGGCACGTGGGTGTAGGCCCACGCGGACTCGGTGCCCGCGGGCGAGCGCGTGGGGTCGGAGGTGGTCATCTGGCCGAACAGCATGAACGGCCGCTGCGGGACCCGCCCCACGGTGAGGTCGGCGGAGAAGTCGACGAACCCGTCCTGGTCGACGCCGAGGTGCACCGTGCCGGCGCCGTGGGCCCCGGGCGCCGTCCACGGGACCGGGCGGTCGAGCGCCCAGTTGACCTTGATCGTGGCGTTGTCCCACTGGAACCTGCCGATGTCCCGGCGCAGCCGTCGCGGCAGCGGGTGGTCGGCGAGGAGCTTCTCGTACAGCGCCGGGGCGGGGACGTCCGCAAGGACCCCGCGGCGCGCGCGCACCTCGGTGCCGTCGGCGAGCCGGACCCCGGTGGCCCGGCCGGCAGCGGTGGTCACGGTGGTGACCGGGGTGCCGGTGAGCACGCGCACGCCGAGGCTCTCGGCCCGTCGCCGCAGGGCCGCTGCGAGCTCTCCTGCGCCTCCCTCGGGCACCGGGAAGCCCACGTCCTGACCGAGCATGCACAGCAGCCAGCCGAACAACGCGCTGCCCGCGGCGTCGGGCGCCAGGTCTGAGTGCATGGCGTTGCCCGTGAGCAGCAGCCCCGGCGCGCGGCCGGAGAACCGCTCCTCACCGAGCCGGCGGACGGGCATCACGCCGAGGCGGGCGAAGTCGAGCGTGCCCGCGGCGCCGAGCCGGCGCAGCATCCGGGCGCCCGAGGTGACCGGCGGGAACGGCGTGAACAGGGCGTCGAGCAGGGGGTCGCGCACGCGGTCCCAGCCGGCGACCAGCTCGAGCCAGGCGTCGCCGTCCCCGGCGGCCTGCGCCTCGAGCCCCTCGGCGGTGTCCTCGGCCCGTGAGCAGAGCACCGCGGCGCTGCCGTCCTCGAGCGCGTGGGCGAGCACGTGCGGGGCCCGGCGCCACACGAGGCCGTGCTCCTCGAGGTGGAGGTCCCGGATGATCGGGCTCGCCGCGGCCAGGGGGTAGAACGCGCTGAACAGGTCGCTGACGTAGCCGGGCGCCGTCACCTCCGCGCTGCGCACGGCGCCCCCGACCTGGTCGTTGGCCTCGACGAGGACGACGTCCCATCCGGCGTCCGCAAGGGCGTTGGCGGCTACGAGCCCGTTCGGTCCCGCGCCGACGACGACGGCATCCGCGTTGATCACTCAGGGCTCCTTCGAGGACGTGGGTGGAGCGGCATACCCGCCGGCCCACTCTGGCACGCCCGGCGCCGGGCGCAACGGAACGGGGTCCACTCAGGCAGGCGGGTATGCCGCGTCGCGGAGCAGGCGCGCGAGGTGCGCCGTGTTGGCCGCCAGCGTCGCCGTGGTCGAGGCCGTCGACTCCGGGGTCTTCTCGAGGTCGTTGTAGTCGGTGCCCTGCATCGCCTCACCGTTCCAGTAGGTCACCCCACCGGCCGGGATGGTGAACCCGACGTCGTTGAGCGCCTGGAAGAGGACCGCGCTGATGTGGTGGGCGCCGTCCTCGTTGCCCACCACCACGGCGGCCGCGACCTTGCCGTAGGTCCGCGGCTGCCCGTCGTCGTTGGTGTCGGACAGCTCGGCGTCAAGGCGCTCGAGCACCCGCTGGGCGACGCTGGAGTGCTGTCCCAACCACGTCGGCGTGGCCAGGACGAGGATGTCGGCCGCGAGCAGCTTCTCGCGCAGGGCCGGCCACGCGTCGCCGTCGCCCATGTCGGCCTCCACACCCGGCCGGATGTCGTGGTCCACAGCCCGCACGAGCTCGGTCTGGACTCCGTGGCCCGCCATGGCGTCGAGCAGCTGCTGGGTCAGCAGGTCGCTGCTCGACGGGGCGGGCGACGGCTTCAGGCTGCAGGTGATCGCCAGGGCCTTGAGCGGCAGGTCGGTCGTCATGGGTGGCTGCTACCCGGCTGCTCTCGGGACAAACAACCGCGCTGCTCCGCGCGGTGCTCGCCGGTGGAGCTGAGGGGACCCGTCGGCCGCGGGGCGCTGCGCGCCGGGGAGGCGCTCCTCCCGAATCCCCCCATACACATCCAGAACGCGGAGAAGGACCGGACGAAAAGCGTGTCCGGTCCTTCTTCGCGTTGTGGAGCTGAGGGGATTCGAACCCCTGACCCCTTCCATGCCATGGAAGTGCGCTACCAACTGCGCCACAGCCCCGAGTCTCCCCGAGGGGGTGTCCCCCGGAGGCGACTGCGGAAGTTTACCCAGTGACCCACCCGTTTCACCAAATCGGGTGCTGCCGCTGCTCCCGCGGCCTCAGGCCGAGGCGTTCCAGGTCGCGATCCGCCACCCGCCGGGGCCCTCCACGAGCTCGGCCCAGTGGCAGTTGCCGAACCCGCCGAGCACCCGCCAGACCGTCGCGACGTCGAGCTCGACGAGTGCTGCCGCCACCACGCGGGCGGTGACGCCGTGCGTCGCGACGACGGCCGTCTCCCCCGGCACGAGGCGGCCGAGGAGGTCGTCCAGCGCGGCCCGCACGCGGGCGGTCACGTCCGACAGCGACTCACCGTCCACACCGCGAGGGAAGTCCTCGCCGCGGAAGTGCCGCTGCCGCTCCTCGGGGTACTGCGTGAGCACCTCCTCGGCGGTCAGGCCCTCCCAGCGACCGACGTTGATCTCGCGCCACCGGGGGTCGAGCGTGAGCTCGACACCGGCAGCCGAGGCGACCTCCGCGCCGGTGTGGGCGGCACGGGTGAGGTCGGAGGCGACCACGACCACGGGCCCGAGGTCGGCCAGGGCCTTCCCCGCGACCCGGGCCTGCTCACGCCCGAGGTCGGACAGGTCGCTGTCGAGCTGTCCCTGCCAGATGCCGGCGGCGTTGTGGCCGGTCTGGCCGTGCCGCAGCAGCACCACGCGGCGCCGCCCGGGGGACGCCGCCTGCGCGCCCTCCCCGCTCACGCGTCGCGGCGCTTGGGCACGCCCAGGTCGATCTCGGGGCAGTCCTTCCAGAGCCGCTCGAGCTCGTAGAAGTCACGCTCCTCGTCGTGCTGGACGTGGACGACGATGTCGCCGAAGTCGAGCAGGACCCAGCGGCCGTCACGCTCGCCCTCGCGGCGGATCGGCTTGGCGCCCTTCTCGCGGAGCTTGTCCTCGACCTCGTCGACGATGGCGCCGACCTGGCGGTCGGTGCCCGCGGAGACGATGACGAAGACGTCGGTGAGGGCGAGCTGCTCGCTGACGTCGATGCCGGCGATGGTGGTCGCGAGCTTGTCGTCGGCGGCGACGGCGGCCGTCTTGGCCAGCTCGAGGGATCGTTCGGTGGCAGGCACTGCACTCCTACGTTCGTGCCGTCGCGGCGGCGGGGGTGCCGGCCGCGTACAGGCGGTATTTGTTGATGTACTGGACGACGCCGTCGGGCACGAGGTACCAGACCGGCTCGGAACGCTCGACCCGCGCACGGCAGTCCGTCGAGCTGATGGCCATGGCAGGCACCTCCTGGAGCGTGACCCGGTCGGCCGGCAGGCCGGACTCGGACAGGACGTACCCGGGGCGGGTGACGCCGATGAAGTGCGCCAGCTCGAAGAGCTCGTCGGCGTCCTTCCACGACAGGATCTGCGCGAGCGCATCGGCGCCCGTGATGAAGAACAGCTCGTCATCGGGACGCTGGGCGTGCAGGTCGCGCAGGGTGTCGATCGTGTAGGTCGGCCCCGGCCGGTCGATGTCGACGCGGCTGACGGTGAACCGGGGGTTGGACGCCGTCGCGACGACCGTCATGAGGTAACGGTCCTCCGCGGGGCTGACCTCGCGGGTGTCCTTCTGCCACGGCTGGCCCGTGGGGACGAAGACGACCTCGTCGAGCCCGAAGAGGGCCTGCACCTCGGAGGCGGCCACGAGGTGGCCGTGGTGGATCGGGTCGAACGTCCCGCCCATCACCCCGAGACGCATGCTCAGTGGTGGCCGCCCTGGTGACCCGCGTGGTCGCCGTGGTGGGCCGGCCCGGCGAGCTTCTGGGCGGTGTTGCGGAACCCCCACAGGACCCCGAGGAGCGCGAGGAAGCCGATGAACGCCAGCGCCCCGAACGCCTGGGGAGGCATGGGCAGCTCGCGGGTCTGCTCCTCGGCAACGGCGAACAGGTTGGACAGAGACGACGTCATGGGCCCCAGCCTACCGGTCACCAGCCCGTGAGTTCCTCCACGGATGTTGTGCACAGGGGTGTGCACAACCCGGTCTTTGAGCAGGGGGCCATGTGGACAACGGTGTGGGCAACCGGTGGACGAAGACGGGTTTTCCGAAACCCTTGCGGCGCAACCGATCCAGTCGCTAGACATCTCTCACGCACTCCGGTTCGGAGGGCTTGGTACGGGGAGACCCGGACCGGCCCGAGAACTGGAGTACAGGTCAGCCGGATAACGGTGGACCGCCCCGACCGGGCTCGCCCGGCTGGGGTCCTGACGGCCTCCGGGCCCCGGGTCCGCGGGCGACGCCGCGGAGGAACACCGAGACCACTGACCAGATCGCAACGACCCGGGCACCGGTCCGCCGGCTCCCGGGGAGCCACCGTCGCAGTGGGCACGACCTCGTCCAACGGGTGAGTGCGCGGTCGACCAGGGGCAGGGAGGGCGCCGGTTCGCCGGCACCAGAGCTGCACCTGTGGGCACCACCCCCGCTCCGGCGGTGGCCGGACCCACACCCGGTACCCCTCCACCGCCGGTCCGCCGGCACGGAGGAGCACCGAGAGGGCCCGTCGAACTCATACTTCGACGGGCCCTCACCCGTTCGCGGGACCCCTCTCCGCTCCACACCTCCGGCACAGGCGCACGGCCTAGTCTTGGCCCCATGCGTCCCGAGCTCAGCATCGTCGTCCCCGTGTACAACGAGGAGGACGTGCTGCCCCTGCTCGCCCAGCGGCTGCGCCCCGTGGCGGACGGCCTCGACGCCACCTACGAGGTCGTCACGGTCGACGACGGCAGCACCGACTCCTCCCCCGTCGTCCTGCAGCGCCTGCTGCGCGAGTGGCCGGAGCTGCGGGTGGTGCGGCTGCGCGCCAACGCCGGCCACCAGGCCGCCATCTCGGCCGGCCTCGCGACCGCGCGCGGCGCCTACGTCGTGACCCTCGACGCCGACCTGCAGGACCCGCCGGAGGTCATCCCGGAGATGCTCGCGCGGGCCCGCCAGGGTGTCGACGTCGTGTACGGCGTGCGGTCCGACCGGTCGACCGACTCCCCCTTCAAGCGGGCCAGCGCCCGTGCCTTCTACCGGGTGATCCGACTGCTGTCGGGCACCGGCGCCCAGGTGGACGCCGGCGACTACCGCCTCATGTCCCGCGCCACGGTCGACGCCGTCAACGCGCTGCCCGAGCACCACCGTGTGCTGCGGTTCGTCGTGCCTGCGCTCGGGTTCCCCTCGGACTCGGTCACCTACCGCCGCGACGAGCGGGCCGCGGGCCGCTCGAAGTACCCCCTCGCGGCGATGATCCGCCTCTCGCTCGACAGCGTCACGGGGTTCTCGACGGCCCCGCTGCGGTTCGCGACCTGGCTGGGGCTGCTCGGTGGTGCCGCCGCGTTCGGGCTGCTGGCCTACGCGCTCATCGCCAGCGCCCTCGGCCAGGCCCTGCCGGGCTGGACCTCGACGGTGGTGGCCGTGGCCGGGGTGGGTGCGGTGCAGCTGCTCTGCCTGGGCATCCTGGGCGAGTACGTCGGGCGCATGTACGCCCACCTGCAGGCCCGGCCCACCTACTTCGTCGCCTACGACTCCCTGACGGGGCCGGTCACCGCCGCGGACGAGCCTCTGCCAGCAGAGTCACGCCAGGCATAGCCTTCACCGGCAGCACCCGCTCGACCGCCACGACCCCGCGCAGGGCCAGGTTGACCAGCGGGTGCACGGTGTCGAGGTCCGAGCCGCTCGAGGTCCGGCGGCGCACGGCGACCACGGGCCGCAGCAGGACGTTCCACGACCTCATCCGGGTCACCTCGAAGCCGTTGCGCACCAGGACACCGCCGAGCGTGGTGCGGGTGTAGCGACGGACGTGGTCGACCGCGACGTCGTGCTCGGACCACAGCCGCGGGTCGGCGGGGACGGCGACGAGGAACCGGCCGCCCGGGCGCAGCACGCGCAGCACCTCCCGCACGGCGGCGTCGTCGTCGAGGATGTGCTCCAGCACGTCGAACGCCACGACCAGGTCGAGGCTCGCGTCCGCGACCGGCAGGGCGGTCGCGTCGGCGCGCAGCACCGCGAGGCCCCGGTCGGCCGCGACCTCCGCACCGTCCGCGCCGTACTCCAGGGCGGCCACCGACCAGCCGGCCGCCTGCAGGACCCGGGTGTTGCCGCCGCCGGCGGCCCCGATGTCCAGCGCGGTGCCGGGGGTGACGCCGTCGACCATGCGCGACAGCAGGTGCCGGCGCTCGCGGTACCACCAGTGGGCGTCCTCGAGCGCGGCCAGCTTGCGGACCTCAGTGCCTTCCACGAGCGCCCATCCTGCCACGGGACGAGGCGCCCGCCGCGCCATACGCGGAGGTGCCCACGGCGCGCTTCAGGTGCGCCTCAGGCGAGGGTTCAGCCGCGCACCTGGCCGTCGCCCTCGACGACCCACTTGGTGGTGGTCAGCTCCGGCAGCGCCATGGGCCCGCGGGCGTGCAGCTTCTGGGTCGAGATGCCGATCTCCGCCCCGAACCCGAACTCGCCGCCGTCGGTGAACCGCGTGGAGGCGTTGACCATCACGACGGCGGCGTCGACCTCCGAGGTGAACCGGCGGGCCGCGGCGCGGTCCTCGGTGACGATCGCCTCGGTGTGGCCGGACCCGTAGGTGCGGATGTGCTCCATCGCGGTGTCGAGGTCCGGCACCACGCGCACGCTCATCTCCAGGGCGAGGTACTCGGTGGCCCAGTCCTCGTCCGTCGCGCGCTCGTGCGGGACACCGGCGCCCTCCGCCGCCGCGCCCGCGGTGTCGTCGGTGTGCAGGACGACGCCGGCGCCGGACAGCTCGGCCAGCACCTTGGGCAGGAAGTCGGCAGCGACCGCCTCGTGCACCAGCAGCGACTCGGCCGCGTTGCAGACGCTGGGTCGGTGGACCTTGGAGTTCACCACGATCGCGAGCGCCTCGTCGAGGTCGGCGGCCGCGTCCACGTAGACGTGGCAGTTGCCGACACCGGTCTCGATGACGGGCACCGTGGACTCGGTGACGACGGTCTGGATGAGCCCCGCTCCCCCTCGCGGGATGATGAGGTCGACGAGCCCGCGGGCGGTGAGCAGCGCCCGCACCACGTCACGGCCGCCCTCGAGGAGGGTCACCGCGTCGGCCGGGAGTCCTTGCGCGGCAAGGGCTTCACGCAGCACGTCGACCAGCGCGCGGTTGGTCGCCTCGGCTGCCGAGCCACCGCGCAGGATGACGGCGTTGCCCGACTTCAGGCCGAGCCCGGCGGCGTCGACGGTGACGTTGGGGCGGGCCTCGTAGACCATCCCGACCACCCCCATCGGCACCCGCACCTGCCTGATCTGCAGGCCGTTGGCAAGGGTCGAGCCGCGGACCACCTCACCCACCGGGTCCGGCAGGGCCGCGACGTCGCGCAGGGCCCGGGCGACGGCGGCGACGCGCGCCGGGTCCAGGGCCAACCGGTCGAGCAGGCCCTGCGCCATACCCGACTCCCGCCCGCGCTCGAGGTCCTGCGCGTTGGCGGCCACGATGCGGTCGGTGGCCGCGTCGAGCGCGTCCGCGAGCCCGGTGAGGGCGGCGTCCTTGTCGGCGCGGGTGAGCAGCGCCAGCCGGCGCGAGGCACCACGGGCAGCGCGGGCCGCCGTGGCCACCTGGGCGACGGCAGCAGGGTCGATCTCAGCCATGCCTCAAGCGTATTCCGCGCCACCGCCGCCCCGGGGCGCCGTCTCCGGGGCACTGGTTGAATGGGGCGGGTGAGCATCCTGTCGATCCAGTCATCCGTCGCGTACGGCCACGTCGGCAACAGCGCCGCGGTCTTCCCCCTCCAGCGCCTCGGGGTCGAGGTCTGGCCGGTGCACACCGTGCACTTCTCCAACCACACCGGGTACGGCGAGTGGCGCGGACCGCTGATGCCGGCCGACGACGTGCGGGCCGTGATCCAGGGGGTCGAGGAGCGTGGCGCGTTCCCGGCCGTCGACGCGGTGCTGTCCGGCTACCAGGGCGGCGAGGAGATCGGGGACGTCATCCTCGACGCGGTGGCACGGGTCAAGGCGGCCAACCCCGACGCGATCTACGCCTGCGACCCGGTGATGGGCAACGCCAAGAGCGGTTGCTTCGTGCACCCGGCCATCCCGGTGCTGCTGCGCGAGCGCGTCGTGCCGGCGGCCGACCTCATCACGCCCAACCAGTTCGAGCTCGGGTTCCTCACCGGCACCGAGCCCCGCAGCATCGAGGAGACCCTCGAGTCGGTCGAGCTCGCCCGCGCCATGGGGCCGTCCACGGTCCTGGTCACCAGCGTCGAGCGGCCGGACGCGGCAGAGGACACCATCGAGATGATGGCGGTCACGGGCGACGGCGCCTGGATCGTGCAGACCCCGCGACTTCCCATGAAGGCCAACGGTTCCGGTGACGTGACGGCGGCGCTGTTCACCGCCCACCTGCTCGAGACCGGCGACCCCGGGGTGGCCCTGGGCCGCACGGCCAGCAGCGTGTTCGACCTGCTGCAGACCACCCTGGAGTCCGGCGAGCGCGAGCTCCAGCTGGTGCAGTCGCAGCAGGCGCTGGCCGAGCCGCGGATGCAGTTCGAGGTGACCCGCCTCCGCTGAGCGTGGCGCCGGGCGGCGGCGCTGGTGGTGGCGCTGACCGGTCTTGCTAGAGCATGACGAGGTCGTCGCGGTGGACGACCTCCCGCTCGTACCCGGGCCCGAGCTCCCGGGCCAGGTCGCGCGTGGAGCGCCCGAGCATGCCGGGCAGCTCGGCCGAGGTGTAGTTGACCAGGCCCCGGGCGATGACGTGCCCCTCAGGGCCGCACAGGTCGACCGGGTCGCCGTCGGCGAACGTGCCCTCCACGGCGGTGATGCCCGCGGGCAGCAGCGAGGTGCGGCGCTCGGTCACCGCCCGCACCGCGCCCGGGTCGAGCAGCAGCCGGCCCCGGGGCGTGGTGGCGTGCGCCAGCCACAGCTTGCGCGACGTCCGCCGCCCCCCGGCCGGCACGAAGACGGTGCCGACGTCCTCGCCGGCCAGGGCCTGCCCGATGCGGTCGGCGCTCGTGAGGACGGTGGTGATGCCGGCGGCGTTGGCGATGGTGGCGGCCTCGACCTTGGTCAGCATGCCGCCGCTGCCCACGCTCGACCCGGTGCCGCCGATGTCGAGCTGGTCGAGCCCGTGTCCCCCGACGACCGAGGGCACCCGGGCCGAGCCGGCCCGGCTCGGGGGGCCGTCGTACAGGGCGTCGACGTCGGTGAGCAGGAGCAGCCCGTTGGCGTGCACGAGGTGGGCGACGAGGGCGGCGAGCCGGTCGTTGTCGCCGAACCGGATCTCCTGCGTCGCGACGGTGTCGTTCTCGTTGACGATGGGCACGATGCCGAGCTCGAGCAGGCGGTCGAGGGTGCGCTTGGCGTTGGTGTAGTGCGTCCGCCGCGTCACGTCGTCGGCTGTCAGCAGCACCTGCCCCACGGTGAGCCCGTGGGCGCCGAAGGCTCGCTGGTAGGCGGCCACGAGAGCGCCCTGACCCACGCTGGCCGCGGCCTGCTGGGTGGCGAGGTCACCCGGGCGCCGTACGAGGCCGAGCGGTCCGAGACCGGCGGCGATCGCGCCCGACGAGACGAGCACGACCTGCTGGCCGGCGAGACGCCTCGCGGCGAGCGCGTCGACGAGCTCGACCAGCCGGTGCTCGTCGAGCGAGCCCCCGCCCGGGGCGGTCAGGGACGAGGACCCGACCTTGACCACCAGGCGACGGGCGCGAGCCACGTCGCGCCGGCGGTCTGCCGCGCTCATGCGTCGGCGTCCTCGTCCTTCGCCGTGGCCCAGTGGCCCGCGCGCCGCTCTGCGGCGAGCTCGTCGCGGGCAGCGGTGCGCGCGGCGCGGCGGTCGGCGTAGTCGGCGCGCTTGTCCTCGCGGGTGGGCCGGGAGGACTCCTCCAGGCGCAGGTCCGTACCGCGCTGGCCGAGCAGCTCGGCGCCGGCGACGAGGGTGGGCTCCCAGTCGAAGACCACGGCGTTGTCCTTCGGCCCGATGAGGACCGTCGCACCGGCGACCGCACCCGCGGCGAAGAGGGCGTCCTCGACGCCGAGGCGCCCGAGGCGGTCGGCGAGGTAGCCGACGGCCTCGTCGTTGGAGAAGTCGGTCTGGCGGACCCAGCGGGTGGGCCGCTCGCCCTCGATGCGGAAGACCTCGCCGTCGGCGGTGTTCTCCCTGACGACCTTGAAGCCGCTGTCGTCGACCGACCGGGGCCGGATGACGATGCGCTGCGGGACAGCGGTGGCGGCCTCGACCTCGGCTCGGGCCTCGCCGACGTGGCGGGCCAGGGCGAAGGTGAGCTCACGCAGCCCGGTGTGCGCCACCGCGGACACGATGAACACCTCGATGCCGCGGGCCTCCAGGTCGGGCTTGACCATCTCGGCCAGCTCGTGGGCCTCCGGCACGTCGGCCTTGTTGAGGACCACGATGCGGGTGCGCTCGGCGAGCGGGCGGCCACCGAGGCTCTCGTCCGGCACGTACTGCGCCAGCTCCTGCTCGATCACCTCGAGGTCGGTCATGGGGTCGCGGCCGGGCTCGAGGGTCGCGCAGTCGATGACGTGCACGAGCACCGAGCAGCGCTCGACGTGGCGCAGGAACTCCAGCCCGAGGCCCTTGCCCTGGCTGGCGCCCGGGATGAGCCCTGGCACGTCGGCGACGGTGAAGCGGAACTCCCCCGCCTGCACGACGCCGAGGTTGGGCACCAGCGTCGTGAACGGGTAGTCGGCGATCTTGGGCCGGGCGGCGGACAGCACCGACACCAGCGAGGACTTGCCTGCCGAGGGGAACCCGATCAGCGCGACGTCGGCGAGCGACTTGAGCTCGAGCACGATGTCGAGGGCGTCGCCGGGCTCGCCGAGCAGGGCGAAGCCGGGGGCCTTGCGGCGGGCTGAGGCCAGGGCCTTGTTGCCCAGGCCACCACGGCCACCTCGGGCGGCGACGAACTCCGCGTCCTGGCCCACCAGGTCGGCGAGGACCTCGCCGGAGCCGTCCTTGACCACGGTGCCGGCCGGGACCGGCAGCACGAGGTCGGTGCCGTCGGCGCCGTTGCGCTCGTCACCGGCGCCGGGCTTGCCGTTCGTCGCCTTGCGGTGGGGGTGGTGGTGGTAGTCGAGCAGCGTCGTGGCCTGGGGGTCCACCCGCAGGATCACGTCACCGCCGCGACCGCCGTTGCCACCGTCGGGGCCACCGAGGGGCTTGAACTTCTCGCGCTTGACCGAGGCGACACCGTGGCCACCGTCGCCGGCGGCGACGTGCAGCACGACGCGGTCGACGAACGTGGTCATGGGGCTCTTCTCTCTGCTCTGGTGCGGGAGTCCCTGACCGCGGTCAGGGGTGGTACGGGCCGGGCGTCCGGGGGGACGCCCGGAGGGGGCGGGCCTGGTTCAGGCC
>NZ_JBFRFA010000008.1:0-128569 GCF_052114585.1 Pedococcus sp. 2YAF34 | reverse complement strand
GGTGACGGCCTTCGCGTTGTCCGCTGTGCCCTGTGCCGTGTGGCCGGCGGCTGCTGCCGGCCACACGGACGTGCTACTTCTGGCGGGCGAGGTTGAGGAGCCGGTCGAGCTCGGCGAAGCCCTGGGCCGGGTCGGACGCCTTGGTGATGACGACGGTCGACACGGCGCCGGAGGTGCGCTGGGCGGTGACGCCCACCCACTCCGAGAGCGTCGGGGTGCCGTCGGTGGAGACGGTGTCCAGCCGCCAGGTGCCGGCGGTCGGGCCGGCAGTCGACCGCACCGTGCCGTTGCCCGTCGAGCAGCCCTTGCCGAACAGCGCCTTCGCCTCAGCGAGGCGCGCGTCGACGTAGGCCTGCTGGGCGTCAGGACCGGAGGACTCGTCGAGCTGGACCCGCTGCCGTCCGATGTACCCGGTGCTGCTGGTGCCGACCCGCACCGAGACGACCCCGACCCGGCCGCCGACACCGGCCTGCTGCTGGTCGGTCTCGCACGAGGCGACCGCGGTCGAGCCCTCCATCGCCCCTGGTCCGGCGGTCGTCGCGGCCCCACCGGTGAGTGCGGACGACTTCCACTGCGAGGCTGCGACGAACAGCTTCCACGACGGGACGGGCGACGGCCCGACGACCGTCATCTGCTGGTCGACCGCCTTGGGACCCGTGAACGTCGGGCTGCTCGTGGTGGAGGCGGTGCCCTTGGTGCCGGTGCCGTACCGCGCGAGGCGCTTCTGCGCGGTGGAGACGAGCTCCTGCACCTGGGTCAGCGTGAAGCCCGACTTCGGGCGGTCGTTCTGGTTGACCTGGAGGACGACGACGTCGTGCTTGCCGGCCACCACCGCCCACCAGCCCGACCCGGCGTCGCCGGCGGTGTAGGAGTAGACGCGCTGACCCGTGCCGGACGACGCCGGCGTGACCTTGTAGCCGGGGGCGAGGCGGCAACCGGCGATGTCCGAGGCGACGCCGTCCGCGGCGGTGGTCGCGTCCTGGCCGGCACCGATCCGGAACCGCACCTGGCCGCCCTGCATCTCCGGAGCCCGGGTGACCTCCTCCTGCTGCACCTTGGTGCCGGGCTCGGACTGCAGGCACTCCACGGGCCCGAAGCCCTTCACCGGGGTGAGCAGGACCGACCCGGTGAGCCCGAGCGACGAGGCCCACTCGCCGACCAGGGGGAGTGCCCCGGGTTGGTCGAGGGTGTCGGCCGGTGTCGTGGTCGTGGTCGACGGGGGCGTGGTCGTCGCGGTCCGCGCACTCGAGGCGGGCGTCAGGGGCGTCCTCGTCGAGGACGGGCCCCACGCGGCATACCCGACGGTGCCGGCGACGACCACGGCGGCGGCCGCTGCCGCGGTCAGCCCGAGAAACCGGTGGCGCCGACGCGCCCGCCCCCTCGCCCTGACGAAGCGGACGTCCGGCAGCGGCACGGCCTCGACGTCGCGGCGAAGCGTCGCCATGGCACGACGCAGCTGGGCGTCGTCGCCCGCTGTCCAGTCCTCGTGCTCAGCCATGACTGCTCTCCTCGTGACGCAGGGCCTGCGCGAGCTGCGCGCGGCCCCGGTGCAGGCGCGCCTTGACGGTGCCTGCGGGGGTGTTGGTCTCGTGGGCGATCTGCTCGATGCTCAGGTCGCCGATGTAGTGCATGGTCACGGCCTCGCGGACCGGGGCGGGCAGCGTGCGCAGCGCCGCGACGACGGCCACCCGGTCCTCCGTCGGCGGGCCGGTGGTGTCGTGCGTCCCGTGCCGCTCGTAGGCCCGGTCCTGGCTCGTCTTCTTGCGCCACCCGGAGATGGCGATCCGCCGGGCGACAGTGCGGACCCAGGCGAGCGGGTCCTCGTGGGTCCGGACCGTCGACCACTGCTGCCAGGCGCGCGCATACGCCTCCTGCGTGCTGTCCTGGGCGACGGTGAGGTCGCCTGTGAAGGCGTAGACGAGGTGCACCACCCGGCGGGCGGTGTCACGGTAGAACGCGTCGAACTCCGCCTCCGCGGACTGCGCGCCCATCGCCACCTCCCGCCTGTGCAGCGCCGCGGTGCCGACGCCTGGTTCCCTCACGGCCATCACACCGCAGCAGACGCGCTCGTGCCCGCTCCGGTTGCGGCGCGTTCGGACATTTCTCGCCCCTGCCCGGCGTTGCTGCGTCGGCGCGGCGTGGTCGTCGGCGACGATGGGCCGGACATGACTGTGATGGAGCTGCTGCGCAAGGGAACGTCGACCACGGGCGGGCCCGACCCCCGGGGGCTCCACCGCACCCTCCTCGCCGGCGCGGGCGCCGCGAGCGCGTCGGCGCTCGCCTTCGTGCTCCCGGCCCTGCTCGTCTGGGTGGCCGCGTCGCAGAGCACCGTCGAGTGGACGACCGCCCTGGGCGTCGGTGCCGGCCTCTGGCTCCTCGGGGGCGGCGCGCACCTCACCCTCGGCGGGACGCCCGTGACCGTCGTCCCGCTCCTCTTCCTCGCGCTCGCCGTCGTCGGCGGCGCGTGGGCCGCGCGTCGAGCCGTGCGGGAGACCACTGAGGACCGCACGGTCACCCTGGCCGGCGACGTCCTCCACCGCCCCCTCGCGCTCGCGACCGGTGCCTGGACGGTCGGGTATGCCGTCGCGGCGGCACTGTGGGCGGTCGTCGCCTTCGCGGCCGGCCCCGAGCCGGTCCTGTGGACGCTCGTGCTGCCGGTCGTCGTGGTCCCGGTCGCCGCTGCGGCTCTGGCGCTGAGGCGCTGCGTGCGCGCACGACCCGAGCTGGCCGGCCCGCGCCTGAGCCGACCCCCGTGGCTGCCGGACGTGGTCCGCAGGGCCCTGCGCCCCGGCGTCGAGGGCGCGGTCGGGTTGGTGGGCGCAGGCCTCGTCGCGTGCACCGTCTTGCTGGTGCTGCACTGGGGGCGCGTCACCCACCTGCAGGGCGAGCTCGCGCCGGGCCTCGTCGGCGGAGCCGTGCTGTCGCTGGCCCAGCTGCTGGTGCTGCCCAACCTCGGTCTCTGGGCCGTGTCGTTCATGGCCGGCACCGGGTTCTCCGCCGTGGAGGGAGCCTCGGCGACCTGGACCGGCTCGCGGACCTCGCTCATGCCCATGGTCCCCGTGCTCGGTGCGCTGCCCGAGCCGGGCGCGTTCGCGGGCATCGTCCCGGCCGTGGTCCTCGTCCCGGTCGCGGTGGGCGCCTTCGTGGGGTGGCGGTCGCTGCGCTCGGTCGCACGCCTGTCGCGCACCCGTACCAAGCTCCTGGTCACCGGGACCGCGGTCGCCCTGGCCGCAGGCCTGCTCGGCCTGCTCGACGTCCTCGCCGGGTCGTCGCTCGGGGCCGCCCGCCTCTCGTCGATCGGGGCACCCGCCGGTGCGATGACGCTGGCCCTCCTCGTGGAGCTCGCCATCGGCGCCGGTCTCGTGCTGCTGTGGGACCGCTGGAAGCTCCGGCGCTGACCCGGCTGTCGGGCGCGAATGATGCGGTGCCGGATTCCGGCGCGAGCCGCTGAGCCGGCTACCGGCAACCTGCTGACCCGCTCCCGGCCTGCTCCTGACCTGCGGGTTCGTGTTCGCCCAGAGCGGACACCCTCGAGTGGAGGACCTCCGGCCACCGTGTGACGGTGGGTCCATGACGCGATTCGGGTACACCCTCATGACCGAGCAGTCAGGACCGCGAGAGCTCTTGGGCTATGCCGTCGACGCCGAGCGCAGCGGGTTCGACTTCGCGGTGAGCAGCGACCACTACTCGCCGTGGCTGACCGAGCAGGGGCACGCGCCGTACGCGTGGACCGTCCTCGGGGCGGTCGCCCAGGCGACGTCGACGCTGGACCTCATGACCTACGTGACGTGTCCGACCATCCGCTACGAGCCGGCGGTCGTCGCGCAGAAGGCGGCCACCCTGTCGCTGCTGAGCGAGGGGCGGTTCACCCTCGGCCTCGGGAGCGGCGAGAACCTCAACGAGCACGTCGTGGGCGAGGGCTGGCCGATGGTCGGCGTGCGGCAGGACATGCTCGAGGAGGCCATCCACATCATCCGCGAGCTGCACACCGGCGAGCTGGTGACGTGGCAGGGGGAGTACTTCCGGGTCGACTCGGCCCGCGTCTGGGACTGCCCCGACGGTGGCGTGCCGATCGGCGTCGCGGTCTCGGGGGAGAAGTCCTTCGAGCGGTTCGGGCCGCTGGCCGACCACGTGATCGCGGTGCAGCCCGACGGCGAGCTGGTCAAGGGTTTCCTCGACTCGCGGCGGAAGGCGCAGGGCGACGGCCGGGCCGAGAGCACCCTGGCCGCAGGGGAGGCCCGCGCCATCGGGCAGATCCCGATCAGCTGGGACGCGGACGCCGACCGCGCCAAGGAGAGAGCGCACGAGCAGTTCCGCTGGTTCGGTGGTGGCTGGGCGGTCAACGCCGACCTGCCCACGCCGGCCGGTTTCGCGGCTGCCTCGCAGTTCGTCACCCCCGACGACGTGGCTGAGTCGATCCCCTGCGGGCCGGACCTCGACGCGATCGTCGAAGCCGTCTCGGCGTACTGGGAGGCCGGCTTCACCGACATCGCCCTGGTGCAGGTGGGGGACGAGGGACAGCAGAGGTTCCTCGACGAGGCAGCCCAGCCACTGCTCGACAAGCTCCGCGCCGCCGCCCCCTGACGGCCTGGCAAAGCGGGTGTCGTTCGACAAGACCCCGAGAAATACGTCCCGGGTTGCCGAACGACGCCCGCTTTGCAGGGGGAAGGGGTGGCCCGCGTGACCTCCGGGCGTGGACGCGGGTGCCGTGCCACTCCCCACGGTCGGTATGGTCGTGGCCGTGACCGCGCCTGAGCCCACGGGGATCGTCGTCCTCGTCTCCGGCTCCGGGACCAACCTCCAGGCCCTCATCGACGCCACCGCAGACCCTGCGTACGGCGTGCGGATCCTCGCCGTCGGCGCCGACCGGGCCGGCATCTCGGGCCTGCACCGTGCGGCGGCCGCCGGCATCCCGACGTTCGTCTGTCGAGTGGAGGACCACCCCACCCGAGCCGACTGGGACGCCGTGCTCGCCGAGCGGATCGCCGACCACCAGCCGGCGTTCGTCGTGTCGGCGGGCTTCATGAAGATCCTCGGCCCACGGGTCCTGGGCGAGCACGTCGTGCTCAACACCCACCCGGCGCTGCTGCCCGCGTTCCCCGGCGCCCACGCCGTACGCGATGCGCTCGCGGCCGGCGCCACGGTCACGGGGTGCACCGTCCACGTCGTCGACGCGGGGGTCGACACCGGACCCGTGCTCGCCCAGACCACCGTCGAGGTGCGGCCTGACGACACCGAGGACGCGCTGCACGAGCGCATCAAAGCCGTCGAGCACCCGTTGCTCGTCAACATCGTGGGCCGCGCGGCCCGCGAGGGAATCACCGTCACCGATGGGAAGGCCAGCATTCCGTGACCCAGCAGTCCAGCCCCCAGCCCGCTGACGACGCAGGACGGCGCCCCGTGCGCCGGGCGCTCGTCTCCGTCTACGACAAGATCGGGCTGGAGGAGCTGGCACGGGGGCTGCACGAGGCGGGCGTCGCCATCGTGTCGACCGGGGGGTCGGCGAAGCTCATCGAGGGCCTCGGAATCCCGGTGACCGAGGTCGCGGACCTCACCGGCTTCCCCGAGTGCCTCGAGGGCCGGGTGAAGACGCTGCACCCGCGCGTCCACGCCGGCATCCTCGCCGACACCCGCAAGGACGACCACGTGCGCCAGCTCGAGGAGCTCGGGGTCGAGCCGTTCGAGCTGGTCGTGGTCAATCTCTACCCGTTCCGGGAGACCGTGGCCTCAGGCGCGGCGCCCGACGAGGTCATCGAGCAGATCGACATCGGCGGACCGTCGATGGTGCGCGCCGCGGCCAAGAACCACCCCAGCGTCGCCGTCGTCACCGACCCCGCTGCGTACGGTGCCGTGCTGGCTGCCGTCTCGGCCGGCGGGTTCACCCTCGCCGAGCGAAAGCTGTTGGCAGCACAGGCGTTCGTGCACACCGCCGACTACGACAACGCCGTCGCCAACTGGATGGGCAACGTCTACACCGACACCTCCGACGGCACCGGGTTCCCGGCCTGGACCGGTGCCACCTTCACCCGCGCGGCGGTCCTGCGCTACGGCGAGAACCCGCACCAGAAGGCGGCTCTCTACCGCCACTGGCGTGGCGGCGTCGCCTCGGCCGAGCAGCTGCACGGCAAGGAGATGTCCTACAACAACTACGTCGACACCGACGCCGCCGTGCGTGCCGCCCACGACCACGGCGACCAGCCGACCGTCGCGGTCGTCAAGCACGCCAACCCCTGCGGCATCGCGGTCGGGTCGAGCATCGAGGAGGCGTATGCAGCCGCGCACGCCACCGACCCCGTGTCCGCCTTCGGCGGCATCATCGCGGCGAACCGCACCGTGAACCGTGCGATGGCCGACCAGGTCAAGGACGTCTTCACCGAGGTCATCATCGCCCCGGACTTCGACGCCGATGCCCTGGAGGTGCTGCAGGCGAAGAAGAACATCCGGATCCTGCGCCTGCCCGCAGACGCCACCCGGACCGCCGACGCCATCGAGATGCGGCCCATCAGCGGTGGGGTGCTCCTGCAGACCGTCGACAAGGTCGACGCGGTCGTCGAGGGCGACAAGCCCGGCGGCGACGACCCGTCGCGCTGGACCTTGGTGTCCGGCGAGGCGGCCGACGAGGCGACACTGGCCGACCTCGCGTTCGCGTGGCGCTCGGTGCGGGCCGTGAAGTCCAACGCGATCCTGCTCGCCAAGGACGGTGCCGCCGTCGGCATCGGCATGGGCCAGGTCAACCGCGTCGACTCCTGCCACCTCGCGGTGTCGCGGGCCGGTGCCGACCGTGCGCGTGGTGCGGTGGCGTCGTCGGACGCGTTCTTCCCGTTCGCCGACGGCCTGCACGTGCTGCTCGACGCCGGCGTGCGCGCGGTCGTCGCGCCCGGCGGGTCGATGCGCGACGCCGAGGCCATCGAGGCGGCCAAGGCAGCCGGCGTCACGATGTACTTCACCGGCACCCGCCACTTCGCCCACTGACGGGAACGGCCCCGGGCCCCACTCGCCACCCCTTCAAGCCGCTCCTTCACCCCGCTCCGTGCGGCCCTCCTTCCGACATTGGGGGCCGAAAGGTGCTGAATACCGCACCTTTCGGCCCCCAATCTCGGGTCGGTGGCAGGGCTGGCGCACGTGCTCAGCCGCGTGGGACCGTTGCACCAGGCCGACACGTGCGTGCGGCCATGAGGGGGTGGCGCGGTGTTCTGGATCGTGATCGGGGTTGTCCTGGTAGTCATGCTCGGTTTCGCCTGGTTCTATGACCGCAAGTCTGGTGGCGACCCCAGCTCCCCGCCGTCGCAGACTCGAGCCCAGGCCGAGTCCGACCAGGCCTGGACCGCCTACCAGAGCGGTGGCGGGAACAACCCGGGCCTCTGACGCGTCACCCCAGCACACCCTCACTGTGATCACTCAGCGCCGCCGCGACCACTGCCTCAGCGCAACACGCCGTCACTGTGATCAGTTGGTGCTGCGGTGACAGCCGACCCAACGCAACACGCCGTCACTGTGATCACGCAGCGCCGTCGGGGAGGGACGGGTCGGGGCGGCTGCCCCGCGAGGGTCAGCTCGGCTGGGGACCGCGGTAGCCGGTGGGGTCGCCGGAGCCGAGGTCGACGATGGCGGCGACGGGGCCTCCACCGTCAGGGCCCTGGTGGGCAGCCGACACCGACACGAAGACGGCGGGGTCGCCGGTCACCGAGGCGGTGACACCGCCGACGGCCGACTTGATCTGGCGGTGCCAGTGCACGTCGGAGTCGTCGAGCATGGCGTTGCGGCGCCCGCGGACCTGGCCGTCCTGGCTGGCCTCGCACTTGAGGAACACGTTGACCAGTCGGCCCTGCAGGTCGGACGAGTGCGGACGGTCGGGCAGGTCGAGGCCGGCGTCCTTGATGGCGGCCCACACGCCGTCGGCGTCGAGCGCGTCACGCATGACGGAGTGGCCGATGCGGTAGCGACCGCCGATGCCCCGGGCGTTGCCGACGACGACGACCTGCGCCCGGTCGAGCTCCACACCGGACGAGCACGACGCCACCGACGAGAACAGCGACCGGTCGCGCAGCACGTCCTCGTCGCGGGGCATCTCGATCTCCCCGAGGGCGACCGCGATGCCCAGGGCGGTCCCGCCGTTGGAGACGTCCATCGACGCGAGGGTGTCCTCGGTGAACACATCGTGGCCGCGGCTCTTCGCGTCGCGGATGGTGTCGATGGTGAGCAGCGGCGTCTTGGTCTGCACGTAGTGGACGTCGCCGGGGTCGGTGATGCCGGCGCGCTCCATGGCCACCTTCACGGCGGCGGCCACCTTGGTGACCATGGCGGTGCGGCCGATGTCCTCGGGCAGCAGCACGTCGCTCATCGCGAACCCGACGGTCAGCCGCGGCTCGTCGGACGGCTCGGCCTGGTCGGCAGGCACCGTCGCGAAGATCGTCGCGTGCGGGCTGATGATGCCGTCGGTGCCACCGGACCACACGATCGGGACCTGCTTGACCTGCTCGGGGTCCGCGCCCTTGGCGACGAGCACCTCGCGGAACGCCCGGTCGGCGATGATCCGCGTGTAGTCGTTGACACCGCCGTTGCCCTCGGTCTTGCCGATGACGGCGATGACCCGGCCGGCCTCGATGACGCCGTTGTCGATGAGCTTGGCCAGCTCGCTGGCGTCGGTGACGCTGTGCAGCGGCACCTTGCGGACCTCGATGGGCTCGGGCACGTGACTCACCTGTCTGTCGGAGTGGATGTCGTTGCAGTTGTTGGGGACTCGATGATGGTGCCGACCTCGCCAGCAACGGCGTCGGCGATCCGGTCGAGGGCGGTGATCACGCTCCGGCGGCCTCCGGCGCGGACGAACCGGAGCGCTGCCTCGACCTTGGGGCCCATGGAGCCGGATGCGAACTCGCCGTCCGCGGCATACCCCTCCATCTCCTCGAGGGAGACGCGGCCGAGGGGGCGCGCCCGCTCGGTGCCGAAGCCGACCTCGGCGTGCTCCACGTCGGTGGCGGTCACGAGGATGTCGGCGTGCAGCGCGCGGGCGAGCACGGCGGCGGTGAGGTCCTTGTCGATGACGGCCTCGACGCCGTGGACCGTGCCGTCGGCCCCGCGCGCGACGGGTATGCCGCCGCCACCGGCCGCGATGACGACGTAGCCCGCGCGGAGCAGGGTGCGGACGGCGTCGGTGTCGAGCACCTCGAGGGGTTCGGGGGAGGCGACCACGCGGCGCCAGCCGTGCGCGCCCCGGTCCTGCCAGGTCTCGCCGTGGTCGATGAGGCGCTGAGCCTGCTCGCGGGGCAGGAACCTGCCCACGGGCTTGGTCGGGTGGGTGAACCCGGGGTCGGAGGCATCGACGAGCGTGCGGGTGACCAGTGCGGCGGCCCGGCGGTCGAGGCCGCGCTCGGCGAAGGCGGCCTCCAGCGCGTCGACCGCAGTGAAGCCGATGGTCCCCTGGGTCTGGGCGCCGCACCAGTCCAGCGGCACCGGTGGCACGACGTGCGCGGCGAGCTCGTTCTTGACGAGCAGGTTGCCCACCTGGGGGCCGTTGCCGTGGGTGACGACCACCTCGTGCCCCGCCTCGACGACGTCGGCCACGCACTGCATCGCCCGCCAGATCGCCTCGCGCTGCGCCTGCGGGGTGGCGCTGCCGTCCGGGCCGGTCATGGCGTTGCCCCCGAGGGCGACGAGGACCAGCATGGCCACCTCCCCACGGTTCGCCGGACGACTGTGCGGCGAGCCTAGGGACGGCTCGCAGCGCCTGACCTCGGCAGGACCTGCCCAACGCGCGAGGGTGCGTTGGCAGATGTGCGCGCCCGACCGCCGGGTCGAGCGTGGCCCGGAGGGCGGTCAGCCGAGCGCGACAACCAGGTCGCGCACGGTGTCCGGGTCGTCCAACGAGTCCCCGAAGAGCTCGCGCAGCTGCCCGACGCGGTAGCGCACCGTCTGCGGGTGGACGAACAGCGCCTCGGCGACGGCCTCGCGCGTGCCTCGGTGGAGCAGCCACAGCCGCAGCGTCTCCTCGAGCTTCTCGCGGGCCACGGGCGTGAGGTCGTCCAGCGGGGCGAGCGACGTGCGCCGCAGGTCGGCGAGCGCCTCGGGGTCGGCGCCCCGCACGAGGTCGGCCAGGTGCGCCTCGGTGTCGTAGGCAGCGGGTGCGGGTCCGCCGCGGGCGTGCAGCAGGCGGTGGGCCCGCAGTGCCCGGCGGTAGGACCCCACGGTGAGCAGCCACGGGCGGGACGGACCGACGACGACGGCCCGGGCGCCGATCGAGCGCACGAGCCTGGCACGGGCGCCGGGGGAGAGGTCGGGCACGAGGAACGCGGCCACGTCCTCGTCCGGGGCAGTGTCGGGCAGGTCCTCGGCGAGGACCAGCGACCTCGTGTCGACCAGGCCGCGCACCACGTGCAGGTCGGCGTCGCGCGTGAGCACCACGGTGAGGGTGGTGGGGCGCTCCCACCTCGCGCGGTCGGCCCTCCGCAGCAGCAGCTCCTCGGACGCCCCGCGCAGGAGGTCGAGCGCGAGGCGGTCGCGGTGCTGGCGCTGGAGCCGCTCGGACGTCGCCAGCTCGTCGGCGTGGCCGGCGACGCTGGCTGCCGAGAGCTCGTCGATGTAGGCGAAGACGAGCTCGGCGAACTGCGCGAGCAGCCCGGCGCCCATCCCGGCGTCCACCGCGACGGCCGAGAGCTCACGCCAGGACACGCGGGCGCCCACGCGGTAGGCCGACAGGAGGGCGTCCACGCTGCGGCCGCTGCGGGCCTCGCCACGTCCCAGCTCGTAGGAGCCCTGCTGGGCGGGGCGCAGCGGGGTGCTCGCGTCGCCGGACCGGGCGGCGAGGGTGAGGAAGCTGCCGAGGGCCATCTGGACCGCGGCCTCGATGTTGTCGACCATGAAGCTGCGCGCGGCCGCGTAGACCGGCACCTCGACGATGATCGCGGCGACGGCATGCTCCGCCACCCGGGGGAGCGCGGACCGCAGGGCACGCTGCACATCGGGTGAGAGGGTCAGAGCGGCGGCCCGGTCGGCGGTGACGGTGGCCGGTTCAGCAGCCAAGTCGGCCTTTTTTGTCATCTGCGAACAACTCTCTTCGGAGAACTCACCCTTGCCGGTCAGGATTTTAGACCCCTGGATCGGCATGATGGAAGCATGACCGCAGTTCTCCCCAGCCGCGTGACCCGCGGCACCCCCCGGCGGTCCCTGCGTGACGTCGTGGCCCGCGCGGCCGCAGCCGTCACCACGCCGGTCCTCCCCGCCGACTACCTCGACCTCATCGCCCCGCTGCGCAGCGGGGCCGACCTTCGCGGAAAGGTCGTCTCGGTCACCCCCGAGACCCGCCACGCCGCGACGGTCCGCATCAAGCCCGGCCGCGGCTGGCGCGGGCACGTCCCCGGCCAGTACATCCGCATCGGCGTGGACGTCGACGGCGTCCGCAACTGGCGCGCCTACTCCGTGACGTCCCTTGCGGGCGAGCCCGACGGCACCGTGTCGATCACCGTCAAGGCGATCGACGGCGGCAAGGTGAGCAACCACGTCGTGCGCGAGCTCACCCCTGGCACGCTCATCCACCTCGACCAGGCGACCGGCGAGTTCACCCTCCCGGAGCAGCGGCCCCGCAAGGCGCTGTTCCTCACCGCCGGCAGCGGCATCACGCCGGTCATGGGGATGCTGCGCAACCACCTGGCCGAGCTGCCCGACGCGGTGCTCGTGCACTCCGCACCGACTCGCGACGACGTCATCTTCGGCGCCGAGCTGCGTGACTGGGCCGAGGCCGAGTCGCTGAAGCTCGTGGAGCGGCACACCGAGACCGACGGGCTGCTGTCCGCCGCCGACCTCGACACCCTCGTGCCGGACTGGCGCGAGCGGGAGACCTGGTGCTGCGGGCCCACGGGCATGCTCGACGCGATGGAGGACCACTGGGCCCAGGCCGGCCTGGCCGACCGGCTCCACACCGAGCGCTTCCGCCCGGTCGTCGTCGCCGAGGGCGAGGGCGGCACCGTCACCTTCCGCAAGAACGGCACCGTCGTCGAGGCCGACGGCGCGACCCCGATCCTCGACGCCGGCGAGGAAGCCGGCGTCCTCATGCCCTCGGGCTGCCGCATGGGCATCTGCTTCGGCTGCGTGCTGCCGCTGCGCGAGGGCGCAGTCCGCGACCTGCGCAACGGCGAGCTCACCGTCGCCACCCCGGACGACGACGTCCGCATCCAGACCTGCGTGTCGGCAGCCGCCGGCGCCTGCGAGATCGACCTCTAGACCCCGGTCCTCGACCAGATGGGAGCAGACATGTCTGCCGCAACCACCGAAGGATTCGACCTCACGATCGACGGCGCCGCCGCCGGTACGCCCCGCGCGCCGCAGCGCACCAAGAGCGTCAACAGCCGCCTGTCCGTCGTGACGACCGAGCGTCGCCACAGCCCCAAGCCCTCCGGCAAGCCGGACCCTGCCGCGCACCTCACCGCCGAGGACATCGAGGCCCTCGGCCTCGAGCTCGACGCGCTGCGCCAGGAGGTCCTCGACTCGCGCGGCACCCGCGACGCGGAGTACATCCGCAAGGTCCTGAAGTGGCAGCGCGGGCTGGAGATGAGCAGCCGAGCGGTGCTGCTGTTCTCGCTCTTCCCGCCGGCGTGGTTCGTCGGCACCGCCGGCCTGTCTGTGGCGAAGATCCTCGAGAACATGGAGCTCGGGCACAACATCATGCACGGGCAGTGGGACTGGATGCGCGACCCGCGGATCCACAGCCAGGAGTGGGAGTGGGACAACGCGTCCCCGTCGGAGTTCTGGAAGCACTCCCACAACCAGCTGCACCACACGTTCACCAACGTCATCGGCCGCGACAACGACCTCGGCTACGGCATCATGCGCGTCGACGAGGACCAGCGGTGGACCCCGGCCTACCTCGGCCAGCCGGTCTACAACTTCCTCAACATGCTGTTCTTCGAGTACGGCATCGCCGCCTACGACCTCGAGCTCGGGGCCTACGTCAAGGGCCGCGGCAAGCCCAAGGAGGTGTTCCGCAAGGACGCCAACAAGGTCCTCAAGAAGATCGGCCGCCAGGTCCGCCGCGACTACCTGATCCACCCGCTGCTGTCGGGGCCGTCGTTCTTCCACACCCTCGGTGCGAACTTCGTCGCCAACACGGTGCGCAACGTGTGGACCCACTCGGTCATCATGTGCGGCCACTTCCCCGAGGGCGTCGAGACCTTCGCCAAGACCTCCATCGAGGGCGAGACCCGCGGCGAGTGGTACCTGCGCCAGATGGTGGGCTCGGCCAACATCAGCGGCAGCCCGGCGATGCACCTCATGACCGGCAACCTGTCGCACCAGATCGAGCACCACCTCTTCCCCGACCTCCCCAGCAACCGCTACAAGGAGATCGCGCCGCGCATCCAGGAGATCTGCGAGCGCTACGGCCTGAGCTACACCACGGGCCCGCTCCCGAAGCAGGTCGCCTCTGCGTGGAAGCAGGTCGTGACCCTCTCGCTGCCCAACCCGCAGCCGGGCCGGACCCGGGTGTCGATCGCGGCCGAGGCCGTGGGCAAGCGCGTTCGCCGCAAGCTGCGCCGCCCCGCACCGCGCACCGCCTGACCTAGGGGCACCCAGGGCGCGCACCGTCCAGGTGGGGCGACCCACCTCCCGTGAGGGGGAGGTGGGCCGCCTCGCCCGTATGGTGCGCGCCCTCGTGCGTCCCCCGCGCCGGTCCTGCGGGTTGGTCAGGGCTGACCGGTGGCCGGCGCCCGCCCCCCGGTCGCCTCAGGCGCGGCGGGCCGTGACGAGCAGGTACTCCCAGTCGAGCACCGTGTGCCCGTCACCCCGGTCGAAGCGCTCGGCGAGCGCGACGAGGTCGCGGTCGAGGGCCGCCACCTTCTCGGGGTCGTCGGCGATGGCCCGGTAGACCGCGATGGTCGGCCCGTAGGTCCGCTTGAAGAAGTCGCGGAACTCCTCGGGTGTCGGGAACACGTCGACCACGAGGTCCTGCTGCACCGCGGTCAGCTCCGCGACCTGGTCGCCGAAGAGGTCGCGGACGTGGTCGACGTGGCCCCAGAGCGGCGGCGGCTGCGCCCCGGGCGGCGGCGGTGGGGCGTACGGCTTCATGATGGCGAACAGCTGGCCGATGAACCCCTCCGGCGTCCAGCTGAGCAGCCCGATCGTGCCGCCGGGCCGGGTCACGCGCACGAGCTCGTCGGCGACCAGCTGGTGGTGCGGCGCGAACATGACGCCGACGCAGGAGAGCACCGCGTCGAACTCGCCGTCCGCGAACGGCTGCGCCTCGGCGTCGGCGGTCTGCCAGGTGATGTCGAGGCCGGCAGCCTCGGCGTCGGCCCTTCCGTCGGCGAGCAGCTCGGGCGTGAGGTCGCTGGCGACGACGGTCGCACCGGTGCGAGCCGCGGGCAGGGCGACGTTGCCCGTCCCGGCGGCGACGTCGTGGACCCGCTGGCCCGGCCCGATACCGGCCGCCTGCACCAGGATTGGGCCCAGCGGGGCGATGACCTCCCGGGCGACCGCGTGGTAGTCACCCAGCGCCCACATGGCGGCGTGCTTCGCCTTGAGGGCGTGGTCCTCGGCGGTGTCGGTGACAGGTGTCGTGCTGGTCGTGCTCATCGTCGTCTCCCCGTGCTCGATGGTGTGGCGTGTCCCCTGCAGGAGCGACGGTAGGAGTGGGGAGCCTCGTCGCACATCGGCGCGTGCACGCAGCCGTGGGCTGTCCGGCGCGCGGGTCGTGACGGGGTACGCGTAGGGCTAGGCGCGCGTCAGCAGTCGTGCCACCGCCGCGGTGCGGGCCGACTTCCCGTGCAGGTCGAGCTTCGCGTAGGCGTTGCTCAGGTGCCGCTCCACGGTGCGGGTGCTCAGGTGCAGCGCCGCGGCGATCTCGTCGTTGTCCAGGCCCCGGGCTGCGTGGCGCAGGATCTCGAGCTCGCGGGGCGACAGCACGTCGAGGGTGACTTGGTCGGTGGTCGGGGATGCGCGGCCCTCCCGCAGGAACGCCCGCATCTCGGCGCGGAAGACGTCCCAGGCGGGTTCGGTCTCGAGCACGATGTGGTTGTCGCTCTCGAGGGCGACGAGCCGGGCGCCGTCGATGCCCGACGCGAGGCGCCGCGCCTCCTCGAAGTCGTTCATGCGGTCACCGCGGGAGTGCAGCACCAGCGTCGGCACGTCGAGCTCGCCGAGCAGGGCCGAGGCGTCGGCGGCGAGGCGCTGGCGGCGCGACGCCCGAGCCGTGTCGGCGTCGGTGGCCACGCGCTGGAGCTCGTCGAGCCACACGTGCTGCTCCTCGGTGGCGTCGGGGATCATCAGCGAGGTGAACACTCGCCGGAACGCCGAGTCGGGCCGGGCCCACCCGACCTTGATGAGCTGGTCGAGGGTGTCGTTCATCTCCGCCTCGACCGGGTCCTTGTCCGGCTGGCCGGAATAGCTGCCGTAGAAGACCAGCCGGGAGACACGCTCGGGGTGACGGTGGGTGTAGGTGATGGCGACCGGGCCGCCCTGCGCCATGGCCAGCAGCGCGAACGAGTCGAGGCCCGCGTCCTCGATGACCGCCTCGAGGTCGCCCAGGCGCGCCTCGAGCGAGTGGTCGGTGACCCCGCGGTCGGACAGGCCGTGGCCGCGCTCGTCGAACCGGATGACGGTGTGCTCGCGCCCCCACTCGTCGAGGTAGTGCCGCCAGACCGGCGACTGCCAGTCGTACTGCAGGTGGCTCAGCCAGCAGGAGTCGGCGACCAGCGGCGGCCCTGACCCGTGCACGGCATACGCGATGCGCACGCCGTCCGGGGCGCGGCAGAACCTGATCTCCTGCCGCGGCACGGGTGGCTGGGTCGCCATGACATCGATGGTACGACCGGGGTAGCCCCTGCCGGTCAGTCGTTGTCAGTCGAGGGTGTCGAGCCACTTCCGGATGGATTCGTCGTGCTGCCCCAGCGCCGGGGGCGCCTCGTGCACCTCGCGACCACCGGCGAAGGTGTTGGCGTCGAAGCGGATCGGGGGCCCGGGCACCTCGATCGTGCCGAGCACCGGGTGGTCGACCTCGATGACCAGGCCCTGCGACCGCGTCTGGTCCCAGTCGTAGACGCGGTCGAGCGTCCGCACCTCCCCGGCGGGGACGCCCAGCTCGTCGAGGCGTGCGAGCAGCTCGACGCGCCCGTAGGGGGCGAACGCCCGGTCGAGGAGCCGGGTCACCTCCTCGCGGTGCGCCACCCGCTCGCGGTTGGTCGCGAGGCCCGGCGCCTTCGGGTCGATGCCGAACGCCGTCGCGAGCCGGGCCCACAACGCCTCGCTGCCGCAGGCGATCTGGACCATGCCGTCGCCACAGGTGAACAACCCGTAGGGGCAGATGGAGGGGTGGTGGTTGCCCTGGCCGTGGCCGACCTCGTGCGCAACCGTGTACCGCGTGCCCTGGAAAGCATGGACGCCCACGATGGCGGCGAGCAGGGAGGTGCGCACGACGCGCCCGACCCCCGTCGTGGCGCGCTCGTGCAGGGCGGCGACGACGCCGTACGCGCCGTACATGCCGGCGAGCAGGTCGCCGATGGGGACGCCGACGCGCATGGGTGTCTGGGCGTCCGGGCCGGTGAGTGACATGAGGCCGCCCTCGCCCTGGGCGATCTGGTCGTACCCGGCGCGGCCGCCCTGCGGACCGTCGTGGCCGAACCCGCTGATCGACAGCACGACGAGCCGGGGGTTGAGCTCGTGCAGGCGCTCGACGGTGAAGCCGAGCCGGTCGAGGACGCCGGGACGGAAGTTCTCGATGAGGACGTCGCCATGGCGCACCAGCCGGGTCAGGACCTCGCGGCCGTCGTCGGACTTGAGGTCGAGGGTGATCGACTCCTTGTTGCGGTTGCAGGACAGGAAGTAGGTGGAGACCGGGTCGTCCTCGGGTCCGACGAACGGCGGCCCCCAGCCACGGGACTCGTCGCCCGTGCCCGGCGTCTCGACCTTGATGACGCGGGCACCCATGTCCCCCAACATCATTCCCGCGTGCGGTCCCGCCAGGGCGCGGGACAGGTCGATGACGGTGATGTCGCCCAACGGTCCGGGCACGGGTCCTCCTCAGAGCCAGTCGACGTCGGCGCTCGGGCGCCCGTCGGCGAGGCGAGCGTAGCCCGGGCCGCGGTCGAAGAACGGCTCCCGGTCGGGCCGGGCGGCGCGCAGCTCGGCCCGAAGCCGGTCCGAGGCCTCGACGTCGATCGCGGGTTCGTCCCTGGTGCCCGAGGCCACCACGCCGTAGTCCCGTCGGGCCCCCTCGAACGACACCTTGCCCCAGCGCAGGTCGCGCTCGACGTCGTCGTAGGGGCGCGTCAGCGGGTCGCCCCAGCCACCACCGCCGGTCGTGCGGATGCGGATCACCTGCCCGGCCCTGACCGGCTCGGCGTCGGCCAGGGCGTCGACCTCGCGCTCGTCCGTGCCGCCCGGGTCGATGGTGACGGCGAACGGCATACCGGCCCTGCCGCCCCTGACCCCCCAGCAGGCGAGGATCGAGCGGTCGGCGATGGACATGAAGTGGGCGTCCTTGAGCATCCGGATCTGCTTCTCGTAGCCGAGGCCCCCGCGGAACCGGCCAGGCCCGCCGGAGTCGACGGCGAGCCCGAGCCGCTCGACGACGAACGGGAACCGGCTCTCGGTGAACTCGGTCGGCAGGTTCCGAGAGTCGGGCACGACGTGGATGGTGTCCTCCCCGTCGGCGTAGTAGCGCCCGCCCGACCCGCCGCCGAGCACCTCGCGCATGAGGTAGTCGGCGCCGTCGCGGTCCTTGCCGTAGACCCCGGTGTAGCGGATGGTCTCCTGGTCGGCGGGCATCCGGCCGTCGACCGCCTTGGCGACGACTCCGGCCAGCACGCCGAGAAGTCGCAGGATGACGAACGTCCGGGCGTTGGTGGGCGCGGGGAAGATCGGCGTGAGCAGCGTGCCCTTGTCGGGGAAGCGCATCTCGATCAGCGGCACGACACCCTCGTTGACGTCGAGCTCGGCCATCCGCTCGGGCGACTCGGCGAGGTTGCGTAGGATCGGCGCGAGCCACTTCTTGAGGAAGTTGCCGCCGACGTAGTCACCGCAGTGGTTGATCGGGCCCTTCGCCTGGGGCGCCGTGCCGGTGAAGTCGATGATGAGCCGGGGCCCGGCCGGACGGCCGTTCTCGGGGTCGGCGGGGGCGTCGCTCACCTTGGTCAGCGTGATCCGCTGGGTGTGCAGCCTGGGGTCGTCGACACCGTCGTGCTCGGCGTAGTCCTCCCAGACGTAGGTGCCGTCGGGGATCTGCGACAGGATCTCGCGGCGGTAGGTCTCGGTCGTCCGGTCGAGGATCGTGTCGAACGCCGCCTCGACGTCGGCGCGGCCGTAGCGGGCGAACAGCTCACCGAGACGCCGCGCCCCCATGAGGCAGGCCGAGCACTCGGCGTCGAGGTCGGCGGCGAGCGAGTCGGGCATGCGCGAGTTGCGGGTCATGATCCGCAGGGCCGCCTTGTTGGGAACTCCCCTGTCCCACAGCTTGATCGGCGGGACGGCGAGCCCCTCCTCGTGGACGCTGGTCGCGTTGCTGGGCATCGAGCCCGGCACCGCGCCGCCGATGTCGTCGTGGTGCCCGAACGCCTGGACGAACGCCACGACCTCGCCGTCGTGGAACACCGGAACGGTGACGCACAGGTCGGGCAGGTGCCCGATGCCGCCCTCGGACTCGTAGACGTCGTTGTGGAAGAAGACGTCGCCCTCGGCCATCTCGGCCAGCGGGAAGTCGCGCACGATCGGGTGCACCAGCGCGGAGTACGAGCGCCCGGTGAGCTTGCGCAGCTGCCGGTCGTGGATGCCGGCGCGGAAGTCGTGGGCGTCGCGGATCATGGGTGAGCGACTGGTGCGCGCGATCGAGGTCTCGACCTCCATCTCGACACTGGCGAGGGTGCCCTGCACGATCTCGACGAGGATCGGGTCGACGTCGGCGCCCTCGGGGGTGAGCCGCTTCCCGTGTTCGTATGCCGTGGGCAGGCCGGCGGGGTTCATCGGTCGCCCCCGGCGGTGGTGGGGTGGAGGGCTTCGCGGGTGATGACGAGGTTGCCGAGCGTGTCCACGCGCACGGCGAACCCGGGGTGCACCGGGACGGTCGAGCCGAACTCCTCCACGACCGCCGGCCCGCTGAAGGTGTCACCGGCCCGCAGGTCCGGTCGCCAGTGGATGGGCGTGTCGACGAAGCCGTCGTCGGCGTCGAAGCAGACTGCTCGTCGACCGGCCACAGTCTTTGAGCGATCTGCCCGGTCCTGACCGGGCGGATCGCTCAAAGACCCGGGGGAGCCGGGGTCGCGGCCGGGGAGCTCGCGCAGCTCGGGACGGGTGATCGGGCCGACGCCGGTGACCCTCAGGTTCACCCACTCGACCTGCTGGGAGGCGTCGCCACGGAAGTCGTAGCCGTAGAGCGCGCGGTGCTCCGCGTGGAACGCGTCGGCGACCGAGGCTGCGTACGCGGCGTCCACCGGGCCGTCCGGAGCGGGCACCCGGACCTCGAACGCCTGGCCGAAGTAGCGCAGGTCGGCCGTGCGCACGTAGCGGTGGGCGCTCCGCGGGAAGCCCTCTGCGTCAAGGGCTCTCGCGGCCCTGTCCGTGAGCTCGTCGAAGACCTTCTGGACGGCCCCGTGGTCGAGCGCGTCGTGCCGGGCGACGGCGGTCTGCACGTAGTCGTTCCTGACGTCGACGGTGAGCAGGCCGAACGCCGAGAGGTTGCCCGGGTTCTGGGGCACGACGACCCCGGCGAGGTCGAGGACGTCGACGAGGCGGCAGGCGAGCAGGGAGCCGGAGCCGCCGAAGGTCGTCAGCATGAAGTCGCGCACGTCGAGGCCCCGCTTGACGCTCACCTGGCGCAGCGCGTTCGCCTGGTTCCACGCGGAGATCTCCAGGATGCCGGTGGCGCAGCGCACGGGGTCGAGGCCGAGCCGGTCGGCGAGCTCGTCGACGCCCCGGCGCGCGGCATCGACGTCGAGCGGGATCTCACCCCCGAGCAGGTGCGGGGGGATGCGCCCGAGGACGACGTGGGCGTCGGTGATCGTGGGCTCGGTGCCGCCCTTGCCGTAGCAGAGCGGGCCGGGGTCGGCGCCGGCCGACCGGGGCCCCACCTTGAGGGTGCCCTCGGGGGTGACCCAGGCGACCGAACCGCCGCCCGCGCCCACCGTCACGACGTCGATCATGGGGATCTTGCTCGGGTAGGCGCCGACCGTCCCCTCCGTCGTGAGGGTGGGCTCGCCGTCGAGGACGACGCTGACGTCCGTCGAGGTGCCGCCGCCGTCGCACGTGAGCACCTTCGGGTACCCCGCGCGGTGGGCGACCAGCCCGGCCCCGAGGGCGCCGGCGGCCGGCCCCGAGAGCACCGTGGTGACCGGCTGCTTGACGACCTCGTCGGCGGAGAGCACGCCGCCGTTGGACTTCATGATCGAGAACGCCACCCCCGGCGCCAGCGCGTCGAGGCGGTCGTGGATGTTGGCGACGTAGCGGGCGACCTTGGGCTTCACCGCCGCGTCGACGAGGGTGGTCATCGAGCGCTCGTACTCTCGGTACTCACGCAGCACCTCGCTGGAGAGCGAGACCACGGCATCGGGGTGTTCCCTGCGGAGCACCTCGCGGACCGCTCGTTCGTGGCTGTCGTCGGCGTAGGAGTGCAGCAGGCACACCCCGACCGACCGTGTGCCGCGGTCGCGGAACCACCGTGCGGCAGCCACGGCCGACTCCTCGTCGAAGGGCCGGATCTCGTTGCCCTCGAAGTCGACCCGTCCCCCGACGGTGCGGACGAGGTCGACCGGCACGATGCGTGGTGGCTTCACCCAGAAGTAGGAGTTGCCGTAGCCGTCGGGGACGGCTTGCCGCGCGATCTCGAGGATGAACTCGTAGCCCTCCGTGGTGATGAAGCCCACCGACTCCACCTTGCCCTCGAGGAGCTGGTTGGTGGCCACGGTCGTGCCGTGGCAGACCGCGGTGATGTCGTTCCCCGTGGCGCCCATGAGGTCGAGGACCTTGTGGACACCGTCGATGAACCCGTCCGCGGGGTCGGCAGGGGTCGACGGCGTCTTGGTCGTGACGAGCTCGCCGGAGTCCTCGTCGAGGGCCACCACGTCGGTGAACGTGCCACCGGTGTCGATGCCGATCCGGATCCGACGCCGCGGCTGGGTGGCCCGGGGCTGCGGCTGACTCGTCACGCGGACGATTCAACCGACCCCAGGCCGCCGTTTCGTTGGCACAACCTGCCAACGGGTGGCGCGGTGGTGGTCAGTCGACGTCGTCCCCGGCCGGGAGCTCCTTGAGCCAGATGGTGCCGTCCTCGGCGCCCATCGACGTGTAGGAGCCGCGCCCCACGGGGATGCGCCACTGCTCACCCTCGGTGCCCTCGATGGCCGCCACGGCCAGGCGGATCATCACCGCGTGCGTCACGACGGCGACCTTCTCGCCGGGGTGCCGCGAACCGATGAGCGCCAGGGCCTCCAGCATGCGCTTCTGGGCGTCGCGCAGGCGCTCACCGTTGGGGCACACCGCCGTCGACGGGGAGGTCTTGTAGCGGTGGAACGCCTCAGGGTCGTACATCTGGGCCTCCTGGGAGGTCAGGCCCTCCCAGGCGCCGTAGTCGACGTTGATGAGCCCGTGCATGATGCGGATGTCGGGGATCCGGGCCTCGTCGGCGATGATCTGCGCCGTCGAGATGGTGCGCCGGAGACCGCCGGCGTAGACCGCGGACAGACCGATCGGCGACAGCTGGCGAGCAGCGTCCACCGCGTCCTGGTAGCCCTGCGCGTCGAGCGGGACGTCGCAGCGTCCGCGGTAGCGGTTCTCGACGTTCATCGTCGTCGTGCCGTGCCGGACGACGTAGAGGGAGCAGGCCTGCGCCGAGGGCTCCCGCGCATCGGTGCCCGAGCGGGAGATGGTGGTGTTCTGGGTCATGGTGGGCCCTCCTCAGTGGACCGTGCTGTGCAGGAGCGGGTAGCCGTACGTGGTCAGGGGGCGGGCGATGATGCTCTCGAGCAGGGCGGCCTGCTCGTCGCCGAGGTCGCGCTTCCAGGCCACGCCCCGGCTGGCCTGGAAGGTGTGGAGGCGGAAGCCGGCCTCGAACTCCGGCGTCCAGTCGAGGCCGAGGAAGTCCATGACCTGCTCGAGCGTCTCGCGCGGGCTCTCCATCAGGTCCTCCAGCCGGACGTCGAGCCACTGGTCGGCGGGCACGAGCCGGCGGGCCTGGTCGAGGGCGTCCATGAGCAGGCGCCACCCGATCCCGGCCAGGGCGACGAAGGAGCGACCTGACGACTCCCACTCGGCCTGGTCGCCGGGGGACAGCGGTCCCAGGTACCAGCTGTCCGGGCCGCGGTAGCCGTCCCACCACCCCATCTGCAGCCAGGAGCTGCACACCGCCCGGCCGTCCCGGATGACGTGCACGAAGCGCGCGTCGGGGTAGGCGCTGCGCAGCAGCCCGGAGCGGGGCCAGCCGGTGAGGTGGTGCACGAAGTGCGGCTTGCCCTGCGCCTCCATCCGGCTTTCGAAGAAGTCCGTGATGCGCCCCGTGAGCCACGGGGTGGCGTCCAGGGCGGTGAGGTCGCGACAGGGCTGCGGGAAGATGTTGGAGATCTGCCGCTCCAGCACCGTCCACCCCTCGGAGGGCGCGACGCGCAGGCGTCCACGCTCGAGCGGGCGCCGCCGGTCACGGAAGGGCCGCAGCGACGGGTCACGCTCCGCGGAGCGGGCGAACAGGGCACTGTTCCACTGGCCCTTGAGGTTGAGACGGGCGAACTTGTCGTCGACGTTCGACACGAAGCCGACATCCGGGTGGCGGGCCACCAGCTCCGTGACCAGCGTGGAGCCACACCGGCCACTTCCCAGCACGAACGACAGCATCTGCACCCCCTCTGGTGACGGCACCGGATCGACGCGGGACGGTCGAAGGACCGCCGCGACGGCAACGCTTCCACTCCGGGGTGACCGCAGGACCCGGCGAACGCACGAGCCCGGATCTCCCGCGCCGGTTGGATGCCGTCTACGACATTTGTCGATGGGCGGCCGGGCGGCGGAGCGGTTCACTCACCAGGACATTCACGACACCAGGGGGAACCCATGCTCGTACCCAGCCTGCTCACCGCTGCCATGGTCGCGGCCTCGGCGCTCACGTCCTCGCCCGCCCTGGTGGCCGGGTGGGAGATGAACGACCCCGCCGGCTCCACGACGGTGGCCGACTCCGGGCCCTCCCACCTGACGGGCATCCTCAAGGGTGGCGTCAAGACCACCGGCAGCACCCTGGCGTTCTCGGGCAACGGCGTCGTGACGGCCACCGGGAGCAGCAAGCTGGCGCTGGGCTCCCAGCCGTTCACGATGGAGACGCGCCTGCGGTTCTCCAAGGTGCCGAACGCGACGGTTGGCGACTACGACATCCTCCGCGGCACCCCGGGAGGTGGCTGGCGCCTCGAGATCGTGGCCCGCAAGAAGCGGACGATCGCGGTCGCGGCGTGCGGGTACGCGGGGTCGAAGGCGAAGCTGCTGCTCACCGGTGGTCCACACCTGGCGGACGGGGCGTGGCACGTCGTGCGGTGCGTGAAGACCGACACCTCGGTGAGCGTCGTCGTCGACGGCGTGGAGGTGGCCAAGCGCGCCATCGTGATCGGCAGCGTCACGACCAAGGACCCGCTGGCGATCGGTGCCAAGCCGACCGGCGCCGACCCGTACACGGGCGAGCTCGACTACGTCCGCGTGTACGCCGGCTGACGCAGCGGTGAGGCGGCCGCGGCCAGACGGCGGCGGCCCGACGGCGCGGCCCGACGGCCGCGTCCAGGCGGCTGCCGTCAGGATGCGCCGAAGCGGCCCCGGTGCTCTAGCGGGATGAGGGGCTTGTCGCCGCGCACCTTGAGCTGCTGCACCGCCCAGGTGTTGCCGTCGGGGTCGGCGAACCCGAAGAACGTCCCCCCGTCGCGCTCGTCGAACACGGTGACCTCGCTGCACTCGACGCCCCGCCCGACGAGCTCGTCGCGGGCAGCTGCGGCGTCTGCGACGACGAGCTGGAGGCCGCGCATCGAGCCCGGGGCCATCTCCTGCTGGGCGGGGAGGGTGCCGACGACGATGGAGCAGCCTGAGCCCCGCGGGGTGAGCTGGGCGACGTCCATCTGGTCGTTCGTCGTGCGGTGGTCGAGCTCGAACCCGACCTTGTCGCGGTAGAACTCCACCGCGGACTCGAGGTCGCTCACGGGCAGGATGACGACTTCCAAGGTCCAGTCCATGGTCTGGAGTCTTCCGGTATGGTGCGTGGCGCGCCAGAGGCCGGCGAATCCGGTCCGGCTGCAACTGGATTCGCACTGTCTACCCCTTCCGATCCGGTTCGAACACCTGTACGATTGAGGCATGTCCACCGCCCCGCTCGCGCAGTCCCGGCACCGCCGGCAGCAGGAGCTGTGGGCACGCACTGCCGCCGTCGCGGGGCGGTTGAACCGGGCGCAGGCCGAGCTGGTCGACATCGCCGCCGAGCTCATCACCGACCGGCACTGGGGCGACGGTGGGTTCAAGACCCCCGAGCACTACCTGGTGGTGCGGGCGGGGTTGTCGCCGGCCCATGCCAAGGACGTGGTGGCGGTCGCGCGCCGCCGGGCCGAGCTGGTCGAGGCGTCTTCGGCGTTGGGTGCGGGTGAGCTGTCGCTGGACCAGGTCGCGGTCATCGCCCACGGCGTCCCGGCCGGCTACCAGGCCTCGGTCACCGCCCTCGCCCGCGAGGCCACGGTGCCGCAGCTGCGCCGGGCCGTGTCCCGGCACGCGTTCCCCGCCGCCGCCGCCGCCGTCGCCGAGGAGGCAGGTGGGGGCGCGGCTGCCGAGGCGGCCGAGTCCTCGCCCGACGACTCGACCGAGGACTCGGGTGTCGACCCGCGCGTGGAGGTGGAGCGGGCGGAAGAGGCTGCGCGGCGGTCGGTGGTCGAGCAGCGGGCGTGCGCGAAACCGGAGCTGTCGATGAGCTACGACGCGGACGGCCGGTTCCAGCTGCGGTACTCCGCCCCGGCCACCATCGGCGCCCTGGTCGAGCAGGCGGTCAAGGAAGCCAAAGACGCCCTGTTCACCCGTCGCCGCGATGATGCCGCAGTCACGCGTGTGGAAGAGCGGCACGCCGGCCTGCCGACGTACGCCGATGCGTTGGAGGAGATGGCCAACCGCTCCCTCGCGACGGTCGAGTCCACCTCCCGTGCCGCGCACTACCGGGTCTACCTGCACCTGGACACCGAAGGCGCCTGGGTGACTGGTGGGCACGCGATCCCGCTGCGGCTGCTCGGCCGGTTCATCAGCGACGGGGTGGTCCAGCCCGTCTGGGAGACCGACGGCACCCCCGTGTCCGTCGGGCGGGCGATGCGGATCCTGCCCGAACGCACCCGACACCTCATCATCGACCGCGACCGTGGGTGCCGGTTCCCCGGCTGCACCAGCACCGGCTTCACCGAGGTCCACCACCTGCACGCGTGGGCCGACGGCGGCACCACCGACCTGCACAACCAGATCTCCTTGTGCACCGCCCACCACGACGGCATCGACCGCGGCGACCACACCATCACCGGCGACCCCACCGGACCCGACGGACTCGTCGTCACCAACCGCCACGGCCTGACCATCCGACCACCGAGACCGGCCGACACCGCACCCCCACCCGGCGGCGACCCCCAACCACCGCCTGGCACCTACCAGCCACCATCCGGCGGACCAGTTCATTGGAACGACGTCGAGCTCCCACCCGACCACGAGCTGCCCAGCCGTCATCGCAAGTTTCAAGTGGTGCCCGCGGCGCCTACGGAACCCGAACCCGAGTTCGTCTCCTGGCTCGACGACCCCGCCAACCCCGACCGCGGACTCATCCGCGTCCTCTGAGCCCCAAGGCCCGCGCTTGCGCTGGCATGAGTGAGCGGACCCGAGCGAACCCGCCACCCGCAGGCGCGTCGCATGGGAACCTGACCGTGTCTCCTCTCCGTCACAGAGGAGTCGAGCAGTCCGGCCCTGGGGGAGGCGGCATGAGGCGCAAGCGGGTGGTCGCAACCCTGGCCGCCCTCATGGCGGTCGCCGCCCTCGGCATGCTGGCGTCGTCCGCGGGGTTCCCGCCGGGGTCACGCGTGCGCATCGAGCTGTTCGAGCTGCCCGGGCCGAGCGGCGCACCGGTCGGGCCGCTCCGTGACGGTTTCCTCGTCGACCAGCTGGTCGAGGCGGACCCCTCTCACTGGGCAGGGTCGTTCGCCGACGGCCACAGCCTCGTGGCGACCTACGTCGGCGTCGACCAGGCAACCGCTCGGCGTGCGCTGACCGATGCGGGGGTGTCGTCGGCTGTCCGGCTGGAGGCGCGGTCCGTCAGCCGCGCGGACGCCGACGCGGTCCGCGACCTCATCCAGGGGAGCGGGCTGTGGGGCAGCCGCATCTCCGGCCTGGGCTTCGACCCCTACCGCTGCGTGGTGGAGGTCGAGGCACGCAGACCCGGCCTCGAGCTGGTGCGCCGCCTGGAGGAGGTCACGTCCGGGAGCGACGTGCCGGTCCGCATCCACTGGCAGCTCCACGCGCCGCGCGCTGTCTGACGACACCAGGCCGCGACCGGTCCGGCCCGGCCCGTCTAGTGGGGGAACGACGTCCGGGCGGGGCGTTCGAGGTCGTCGCGGTGGTTGCGGATGAGGTCGAGGTTGCGGTCGCGCAGGTGGTCGAACCCCTGCCCGATGTTGGATCCCGGCGTCAGGGACGCGAGCGCCGTTGCGGGGTCGAGCCGGGCCGAGACCCATCCCTCGTGCGACGCGGCCTTGGCGACGATGTGGCCGACGGGTGTGACGATGTGGGAGTTGCCGAAGTAGAGGACCCCAGCCGCATCGACCCCGGTGGCGTTGGCGCCGACGACGAACACGTGGTTGTCGTAGGCCCGCGCGCGAGAGGTCAGCTCCCAGATGTCGGCCGAGCGCAGCAGCGCCGACGGCCGCAGGATCACCTCGGCGCCCTGGACCGCCTGGATCCTGGAGAGCTCGGGGTAGTCGCCGTCGAAGCAGATGATCATGCCGATGCGCCCGAGGTCGGTGTCGACCACGGTCACCGTGTCGCCGGGGGTCACCCAGCCGCCGCCGTCGACGTGCTCGGTGCAGAACGGGTGGGTCTTGCGGTAGACGCCGACCACCTCGCCGCGGGGGTCGATGAGCACCGAGGCGTTGTGGACGACGCCGCGCTCGGGGCCGCGCTCGTACGTGCCGAGGCAGACATGGACACCGAGGTCACGGGCGACCTGCTGCACGGGCTCGGTGACGGGGCCCGGGATCTCCGAGACCAGGTCCCAGAGCTCCTCGGTCGAGCAGTCGGGCGTGAACCCGGTCGTCGCCGTCTCCGGCAGGACCACGAGCTCGGTCCCGGTGGCGTCGACGCACCGTCGGGTGAGGTCGACGCACTTGTCGAGGTTCTTGCGGACGACCTCCGGTGACAGCGGTCCCTGGACCGGCGCCAGCTGCACGGCCGCCGCGGTGAATGCGCGCATCAGCGTCGCCTCCCTAGGTTCCACCCGACGATAACCCCGGCGAGGGCCACGGCCCCACCGGTGAGCACGCCGTACGCCCAGCTGCGGTCCGGACCGCGCCCGGCCCCGGCCCTGCCCAGCTGGGCAGCGGGCGTCGCGGCCACTCCCGCATAGACGGGTGCCCCTGCGGGGGCGCCGGGTGCTCGGGTGAGCACGGGCGACTCGATGGGTACGGGGCGCACGCCGGCGATGTCCGCGTCCACGGACGCGAAGAACTGGGCTGCCATCTTGCGGGTGGCTCCCGCCAACATGCGCTGGCCGACCCCGCCGAGCACGCCACCGACGGCCGCGTCGGCGTCGTAGGCGAGGTCGGTGCCCCCCGCCGCAGCCGGGCTGAGGCGTACGACCACGTCCGCGTCCACCGTGCCCGGCGCCCCGGAGCCGGTGGCCTTCATGGTGAACTGGCCCGGCGGTCGGGGGTCCTGCAGCGCGACCTTGCCGTCGTACGTGCCCTTGATCGCCGCGACCCCGGCAGTGACGGTCATGGCGTACTCGTCCTGGCCCACCTGCGTGAGGGACTCGCACCCCGGCAGGCACCGAGCGAGGACGGCGGGGTCGTGGAACGCGTCCCAGACCTGCTCGGGCGTGGAGGTCAGGGTGGCCGTGCCGGAGATCTTCATCGGGGCTTCCTCGTCGTCGCGTCGTGGTTGCGCAGGGAAGGGATCTCGCCGGCCTCGTGGCGTCGGCGCAGCTCCCACAGCTCCACGGGGGAGATGGGCATCGAGGTGATCGCGAAGCCCTCGGCGTCGGAGATGGCCGAGGCGATGACCGCGCTCACCGGTATGCAGCCCGCTTCGCCGGCGCCCTTGATCCCCAAGGGGTTCAGCGGCGACGGCGTCTCGAGGTGGTCGGTCTCGATGTGTGGGACCTCGGAGGCGTAGGGCATCAGGAAGTCCATGAACGAGGCGTTGAGCAGCTGGCCCGACTCGTCGTAGACCATCCGCTCGTACAGCGCGCCGCCGACTCCCTGCGCGACCCCGCCGTGCACCTGGCCCTCGACGATCATCGGGTTGATCATGGGGCCGCAGTCGTGGACCACGCAGTAGCGCAGGATGCGGATCTCCGCGGTCACCGGGTCGGTCTCGACGACCGCTGCGTGCATCCCGTTGGCGAACGTCGCCTGCGTGGGGGAGTAGAAGTCGCGGCCCTCCAGCCCCGGCTCGTCGTCCTCGGCGACCGGGGGGCGGTCGGGGTCGTTGCCGTGGGCGAACTGCGTGGCCGCCTGGGCCGCCTCGTCGAACGCGTAGCGCAGCGGGTTGGACATGACCGACACGGTGCCGAGCGACATCTGGGTGTCGGGGGCGCCCTTGACGCGGACGACGCCGTCGACGATCTCGAGGTCGTCGGCAGCCACCTCCAGAGCGTCGGCGGCGATGCGCAGCGCCTTGGCTCTCACCTGTCGTGCGGCGAGGGCGATCGCGTTGCCACTCATCACCGCCGCTCGCGACGCGAAAGTGCCCACGGCGTAGGGCATCCGGCGGGTGTCACCGGTGGTGACGAAGACGTCCTCGAGGGGGACGCCCAGCTCCTGCGCGACCACCTGGGCGAAGGCCGTCTCGTGGCCCTGGCCCTGCGACGTGAGCCCAGTGGAGACGTTGACGCGGCCGCTGGTCTCGACCTGGATGTGGCCGCCCTCGTACGGGCCCACCCCGGTGCCCTCGACGTAGCACCCGATCCCGAGCCCCACCCTGCGCCCGGCAGCCTCGGCCTCCTCGCGGTACTGCGCGAAGTCGTCCCAGCCCACGAGGGCCTTGAGCTTCTCGAGCGTCGCGGGGAAGTCCCCCGAGTCGTACTTCAGCGGTCGCCCGTCCTGGAACAGCAGCCCGTGGTCGTAGGGCATGTCCGCCGGGAGGATGAAGTTGCGCGCACGCACCTCGGTGCGGTCGAGCCCGAGCTCGTCGGCGATGGCGTCCATCGTCCGCTCCATCGCGAAGCAGCCCTGCGGCCGGCCGGCGCCGCGGTACGGCGTGACGAGGACGGTGTTGGTGTAGAGCGACCAGAACTCGCAGCGGTAGGCCCCCGGCTTGTAGGGCCCGAGCAGCTGTGTGGAGGTGATGATCGGGACGATGATCCCGTACGGCGTGTAGGCGCCGTTGTCGTGCCAGAACCTCACGTCGAGGGCCAAGAGCCGCCCGTCGTCGTCGAAGCCGACCCGCACCTGCTGGAGCTGCCCGCGCTCGTGCGCCGAGGAGATGAAGTGCTCGCGACGGTCCTCGACCCACTTGACCTCCGTGCCGAGCGTCTTGGCGACCCAGGGGACGAGCACCTCCTCGGGCCACGGGTGGTTGATCTTCACCCCGAACCCGCCGCCGACGTCGGGGGCGATGCACTCGACCTTCGCCAGCGGCATACCGAGCTTGGCAGCCACCGCGGCGCGCACGCCGGTGGAGGTCTGCGTCGAGGAGTAGATGCGCAGCTCGTCGCGGTCGGCGTCCCACCGCGCGTAGACGCCCTTGCCCTCCAACGGCATGCAGGCGCTGCGCTCGATGGCGAGGTCGAGGTCGAGGACGTGCGGGGACGCCGCCAGCGCGGCCTCGACGTCACCGACCTCCTGGAGCATGTGGGCGGCGACGTTGCCGGGGACGTCCTCGTGCACGAGGAGGTCGCCCGTGCGGGCGGCCTCGAGGCCGACGACGGGCCGCAGCTGCTGGTAGTCGACGCGGATGCGGGCACAGGCGTCCTCGGCGAGGTAGCGGTCTCGGGCCACCACCATGACCACGGGCTCGCCGACGTGGTTGACCTCGTCCTTGGCCAGGGCGTACTGGGTGCGGCCGTGGGTCAGGGTGGGGTGCGGGATCAGCAGGGGGAGGGGCTCACCGACGCGGCCAGGGAGGTCCTCGTGGGTGTAGATCGCGACGAGCCCGTCGACGTCGAGGGCGTCCGTGACGTCGATGTCGACGACCTTGGCGTGGGCGTGGGGGCTGCGGACAAAGGCTGCAGCCAGGGCGCCACGACCCAGGTCGTCGAGGTAGCGGCCGCCGCCGGTCACCAGGCGCGGGTCCTCGCGGCGACGGATGGGCGCCCCGAACATCTGGGTGGTCACGCGGTGCTCCCGGCCGCTGGGCCCTCGGATGCGGATGCTTCTGCCTTGATCTCGGCGGCGCGCAGGACAGACTTGACGATGTTCTGGTAGCCGGTGCAGCGGCACAGGTTGCCCGAGATCGCCTCGCGCGCCTCGTCGGCCGTCGGGTCAGGGTGGTCCTCGAGGTAGGCGGTCACCGTGGTGACGAAGCCCGGGGTGCAGAAGCCGCACTGGAGCCCGTGGCACTCGGTGAACGCCTGCTGCACCGGTCCCATGGCCTCGACCGTCCCGAGCCCCTCGACGGTGGTGACCCGGTGGGCCTGGGCCGTCACGGCGAACATCAGGCAGGACCGCACGGGGGCGCCGTCGACGAGCACCGTGCACGCTCCGCAGACACCGTGCTCGCACCCGACATGGGTTCCGGTGAGCCCGACGTCGTGGCGGAGGAAGTCCGACAGCAGCCGGCGCGCCGGCACCCGGGCGTGGCGGGGGACGTCGTTGACCGTGACCGTCACGTCGAGCAGCACCTCGGGCACCGGTTCGCTCATGCGGCTGAGTCTCCCTGTGCGGCAACGGCATCCGTGGCGGCCTCGGCGAGCACGAGGTGGGCGAGCTGCGTGGCCAGCATCGCGCGGTACTCGGCCGTCGCATGGATGTCGTCCTCCGGCGCGAGGTGCTCGCGGACGAGGTCGTCGCAGGCCGACCAGTCGATTTCTCCTGGCGCCTGCCCGCGGCACGCCTCCGTCACGTCGAGGATGCCGGGCACGTCGGTGACGGAGACGAACGACAGCCGGGCCGAGGACACGACACCGTCCTCGACGGCGACCGCGGCGGCCACCCCGGCGAGCGCGTAGTCGCCGTGGCGACGAGCGCGCTCGGCAAAGGCCGTCCCCGTGGTGGCGCCGAACAGGGGGAAGCGGACGCCGACCACCAGCTCGTCCGGCTCCAACGCGGTCTCCAGGGGGCCGAGGAAGAAGTCGTGGCAAGGGATCTCGCGCGCTCCCCGGGCACTTGCCACCTCCACCACGCCACCGGTGAGGGCGAGGACCGCCGGCATCTCCCCGGCCGGGTCGGCGTGGACGATGGAGCCGACCGTCGTGCCGCGGTTGCGGATCACGGGGTGGGCCACGTGCCGCACCACGCGGCGCAGCAGCGGCGACGCGCCGTACACCACCTGGTCGTGCTCGAGCCGTGCGTGCCGGACCAGGGCACCCACCCGTACCGCGTCCGCGGTCACCGTCAGGTCGTCGAGCCCGCTGACGGCGTTGACGTCGACGAGGTGGGCCGGCGACGCGAGCCGCATGTTGAGGATGGGGATCAGGCTCTGACCGCCCGCAAGCACCTTGCCGTCGTGCCCGACCCGCGCAAGCACCTCCACGGCCTCCTCGACGGTGCGAGGCGCGTGGTGCACGAACGGTGCCGGCTTCACGAGCGGCCGTCCCGCGTCCCCTCCGTGCGCGACGCGTCCCGGTCTCCGACCCGGTCTCCGGCCTGGTAGAGGTCGTCGACGTCGCTCTCGCCGTAGGTGTCGCGCCCGAGCACGATGCCGGCGCCGCCGGGGCGGTTCGCACGGTCGCGCAGCTCGCGCGGGGCCACCGCCTTGGCCAGGTGGTAGCCGCCCACCGCGACGATGGTGCCGAGGGCGATGCCGCTCAGGGAGAAGTTGTCGGTGAACTTGATGGCGACGTTGCCGATGCCCATGATGATGCCGGCGGCCAGGGGCACGAGGTTGATCGGGTTGCCGAAGTCGACCCCGTTCTCCTTCCAGATCTTGGCGCCGAGCAGGCCGATCATGCCGTAGAGGACCACGGTGATCCCGCCGAGGACGCCGCCCGGCACCGAGGCGACCAGCGCACCGAACTTGGGGGAGAGGCCGAACAGGACGGCCACGAGTGCGGCGACGTAGTAGGCGGCTGTCGAGTAGACGCGTGTGGCCGCCATGACTCCGATGTTCTCGGCGTAGGTCGTGGTCGGGGAACCGCCGACCGAGGAGGCGAGGGCGGTGCCGATGCCGTCGGCGGCGATGGCGCGGCCCATGTAGGGGTCGAGGTTGTGGCCGGTCATCTCGGCGACGGCCTTGACGTGCCCGGTGTTCTCGGCGATCAGCGCGATGACGGCGGGGAGCACCAGCAGGATCGCCGTCATCGAGAACGACGGCGTGTGCCACCCGACGACCTCCTTGCCGTCGGCGGCGATCGTCGTCTGCGACGGGAAGCCGAACCACGCGGCCTCCTTGACGGCCCCGAAGCTCGTGCGGAAGTGCTCGAACGGTGTGGCGACGCAGTACGTGCCGGCCGTCTGGCACGCCTTGCCGGCACCGTCGAGGAGGTTCTGCCCGGGCAGGGCGCTGGTGAGCTGGCCCGCGGTCTTGTCGAGGACCCACGACAGGACCGTGCCGAAGATGAGCGCGAGGAAGACGGCGATGCGGCCGATGAACCCGCGGAAGGCGACCGCGCAGACGATGGTGAAGACCATGACGAGCAGCGCGACCCACTGGTCCTGCGGCCAGTAGATCCCGGCGACGACGGGCGCGAGGTTGAAGCCGATGAGCATGACGACCGCGCCGGTCACCGAGGCCGGCAGCACCCGGTGGAGCAGGCCCGAGCCCAGGAAGTGGATGAGGATGCCGACCACAGCGAGCACCAGGCCGGCGACGAGGATCGCCCCGGTGACCTCCTTGGAGTCGCCGCCCTGGGCGCGGATCGCCGCGACACCGCCGACGAACGACGCAGACGTGCCGAGGTAGCTCGGCACCCGTCCGGAGACGATGAGCAGGAACACGATCGTCGCGATGCCGCTCATCATGATCGCGAGCTGCGGGTTGAGGCCCATGACGATCGGGAAGACGAAGGTGGCCCCGAACATCGCCACGACGTGCTGGGCGCCGAGCCCGACCGTCTTGCCCCAGCTCAGGCGTTCGTCCGGGGCGACGACGTCGTCCGGTCCGGCGAGGTTGCCGTCGCCGTGCAGCTTCCAGCCCAGTGCCATGAGGACTCCTTGTCGACAGCCGCGCGGCGGCGAGACCCTTGCGAACCCTTCAGATCCTTCCGGACCCCCGTCGCCGGGGATAGGCGCAAACTACTGGGACCGGCAGGTCCCGCGTTGGGCAATTGTTGCTATCAGATGCCACGCATCTGGTGGACCTCGATGGCGATGGCGTGGCGGCTCACGGGGCGTCGAGGCGTGGCGGCGTCGGGGCGTCGCACCCGCGCCCAGTGATCACAGTGAGCGCTCGGGACTCCTCCGCAGCCTCAGCACCCGCGCCGAGTGATCACAGTGACCTGCAGGGACCCCTGCGCCGCGTCACGCCAGCCCCCAGTGATCACAGTGACCGGTGCCGTCGCGCCGTGGGCCGGCTCAGCCGCGGCTGGGGAAGTGCCCGCGCCAGCCGTCGCTGGTCCGGACGACCAGGCCGCGCTGCCGCAGGGCGACCGCGACCCGGTCGACCGTGGCGCCTGGTGTGCCGAAGACATCCACTGACAGGGCGACGAGCAGGCGCCACCCGCGCCCGTCCAGGTCCTCCCGCCTCCGCACGTCCCTGACCCACTGTCGTGAGTCCTCGGAGTGCTGGCGTCCGTCGTACTCGAGCGCGAGCTTCACCTGCGGCCAGCTCAGGTCGAAGCGGTAGGTCCAGCCGCCGTTCTCGTCGCGGAGGACGTGGTTGACCACGGGTTCGGGGAGACCGGCGAGGACCACGAGCAGTCGCAACCGGGTCTCCATCGGCGAGTCCACACCGCTGCGCACGAGAGCCGCCGCGCGACGGGCCAGGGCTGCCCGCGGTCCACGGTGCTGCCGCGCCTGCTCGACCAACAGTTCTGGAGTGGTGCGTCGGGCGCGCACGAGCGAGTCACCGAGGACCACGAGGTCGACCAGGTCCAACCTCGTCGCCAGGTCCAGGAACGTGCGCTCCGGCCCGGTGACCGGGAGCCCCCGCAGCCTCAGGGCCGGCGGCATGCGTCGCGCCCTGCGCGCCTCGAGCTCGGGACGGCGTATCGGGCGGGCGTAGGGCACGGTGACCTGCACCCGGGACCGCGACGGGACGACGCCACCCCACAGCCGTGCGGCGGTCTCGTGGCTGAACACCGCGCCCTGCGGCAGGACGAGGAGCGCGGCCGCGCACCGCATACGCAGGGTGTCGTCCACGCAGTCCTGGACGTGGACGCCGCGGAGCACGCGCCGGAACCGTGGTCCGCGGAGGGTGCTCCGCGGCACCGGAGACCGTGACGTCTCGAACGGTGTCGCCTCTGGGGTCGCGGGAGCCACCACCCGAGGGTGGACCAGGTGGGACAGGCCCGTCGCCGTTGTCCACAGGCCCTGGGGCTGCTCACTGTGATCAGTTGGGGCTGGTGCGGGGGCGCGGACGGCTCCTGCACTGCTCACTGTGATCAATCGGGGCTGTTGGCGACACGGTCCCAGGGACGGGAGTGTTCACAGTGACCAGCCGTCACCGCACCCACCGAGCTGCTGTCAGATGCCACGCATCTGGTGGACCTTGAGGGCGAGGGCCAGCTTGAGTCGCAGCTGCGGGTCGGAGGTGAACGGCCCGAGCATCCGTTCGAGCTTGGCGATCCGGTAGCGCAGCGTGTTGTAGTGGAAGAACAGGATGCGCGCGGTCTCGGCGACGTTGAGGTTGGTGTCGAGGAGCACGCTGAGCGTCTGGCGCAGGTCGGCGTGATCGGGGACGTCGTCGGTGGCGAGCGGGCCCAGCGACTCCTCGACGAAGCGGCGCAGGTCCGCGCTGTCGGGGATGAGCGAGAGCAGCCGGAAGATGCCCAGCCCGTCGAAGTGGGTCAGGGCCGAGGCGCCGTGCAGCTGCCGCCCCACGCTGACGGCGCTGAGGGCCTCCCCGTAGGCGGCGGGCAGGTCCGCGACGGAGTCGATGGGTCGCGAGACGCCGGTGGAGAACGTCCGCCGGCCGCCGCCTCCGTCGCCGCGCACGACGCGTACGACGTCGCCGACCGACCGCATGACCTCGTCGGTGTCCCAGTCGGCAGGTACGGCGTGCAGGGCGACGACCTCCTGGCTGAACCCCACGACCGCCGCCCGCGGGTCCCGGACGCCGACGGCCTGGATCCACGCGCGCGCGAACCGCTGCTGGAGGGACGCCACCTCCTCGGGCGCCCGCGTGGTGCGGCTGTCGTCCTCGTCGGTCTCGGCGACCACGACCACGAGCCGCCGGTCGAGGTCCCACCCGAGCGCGCTGGCGTGGGCGACGGCGTCCGTGGGCGTCCCGGCGCGGCCGGAGAGGGCGTCCCGGAGGAACTCCGCGCGGTACTTGCCCTCCACCGCCGACACGGCCTGCTCCTTGGTGATGGCCAGTGCGGCCACCGTCGCCGCGCGCTCGAGCAGGTGCACGTCGTCGGACGTGAGGTCGCGGTCGACGAACGCGACGAGCAGCCCGTGGTCGAGCTGGCCCGCGACGATCCGGACGAGGGCGCGTCCTGCGTTGCCGGTCCGGGGGTCGCGGATGCCCACGGGCTCGTGCTCGGTGATGAGGCGCCCGGTGCGGTCGAAGCAGTCGAGGGCCAGCGCGGCCGCCAGGTCGTCCTCGGCGCCGGCGCTCGCGACGAGCCGCCCGTCGGTGGTCGTCACCATGGTGGCGCCCCCGAGGAAGCCGGCGAGCCGCTGGCAGAGGTCCTGGAGGCCGCCGCCCGCGAGCACCACCCCGACGAGGATCTGGTGCGCCTCGTCGACGCGCTCGAGGATCTCGGCCTGCTGGTCGAGCAGCGCGCCGAGGACCTCGGTCACGACACGCTCGGCGCTCGGGGCTGCGGTCAGCACGACCGGGGTGCCGACCTGCTCCCCGAGCGCCTGCCACCCCCGCGCGTCGGCGCCGCCAGAGCGAGTGACGACGAGCGCAGCCGCGGTACGCAGCGCAGCCACCGCGGCGGAGGAGCCGAGGTCCCGTGGGGTGACCGCGGAGGGGTCCACGCACAGGAGCTGGTGGTCGAGGCGGAGGTCCTGCACGGGTGCCGCGTTGGTGGGCGAGGCGTCGAGCAGGCGCGCACGGGTGACGACCCGAGCCGCACTGGCCGAGGACCCTGTGATGGAGTCCGCCGTGTCTACGGGGTGCAGGGCGCCGTCGCGCAGCGAGGGCAGCTCGAGCAGCCGCTCGAGGGGCAGCCCGGTCACGAGCTCGCGGGCCTTGAGCGCGCTCGACGGAGGGCTTGCGGCGGCTGTCAACTCCGCGTCACGGACGCCCGCATCGTTGGCAACATTCACCATGAGGGGACTGTAACCGCACTGGGTAGCGTCGCACCGTCGGTCCCACCAGCCCGAGCCAGACTCTTGCACCGGAGGTCCTGTGGCGCAGCGCGAGCGGTCGTGGCCGGCGGCTGCCTCGTCGCGAGCCACTTCCGCGCTCGCCGGTCCACGCATGGCCGCCACGGTGCTCGTCGCGCTGCCACACGCGCTGTACCTGCGGTGCCACGACGGCTCGGTGCTCCCGGTGGTCACGGGCTCGGGCCTTCGCCTGCCGACCGCCCTCGTGCTCGCCTCGCCGGAGTCGCCGCACGGCTGGGACGTCCAACCCGGCGACCCCGTGTGGGTGGGGGACGGCGAGGTCCGGCTGCCCCGGGCGACGGTGCGTGCCGTGCGGACCTGGGCGCCGGTGCCCTTCGGCGCGGCCCTGGCCCCGCCCGAGGCGGTGTCCCTGGTCGCCGACGGCGCGAGCGGGCAGTGGCAGGGCGTGGCCCTGTCGCTCGCCCGCATGGCCCTGCGTGGTGACGACGTCACGCAGGCTGTTGCCGGCCTCGTGGGGAACGGCCCTGGCCTGACCCCGAGCGGCGACGACGTGCTGTGTGGCCTCCTGCTCGGCCTGCAGCCCGTGACCCCCGCCCGGGACCGCGTGTGGGCGGCTGTCGCGCTGCGGCTCGGCGCCACGACGAGCCTGTCCGCCGCACTCCTCGGCGAGTCCGCGGCCGGGTATGCCGTGCCGGCCGTCCTGCGGCTCGGCTCGGCGCTGGTGGGTGGCTCGGCCGGGTACACCGACGACGCGCAGGTGCGTCGCGCCGTCCGGGAGGTCGTGGCCATCGGGCACTCGTCCGGCGCCGACCTGCTCGCCGGGCTCGCCGCGGCCCTCCGGGCCCTCGCCGAGCTCGTGCGACGGTATCCCCCCGCCGCCGTGGGGGTGCCCGCATGAGCGACCACGTCGAGCTGCGCTCGGGCGTCTACGTCGACTCCGTCGGCCTCATGCAGGTCTCGCGGCAGGTCGCCACGACGCCCGGCGTGCAGGCCGCGCAGGTTGCGATGGCGACCGACCTCAACGTCGAGGTGCTCACCGGCATGAGTTTCACCGTGCCCGGGCACGCGACCCCCAACGACCTCCTCGTGGCGCTGCGCGCCGACGGCGAGGAGGGCCTCGCTGCGGGCCTGGCCGCCGTGGAGGCGGCGTTCGCTGCCCTCCGTCCGGCCGACGGAAGGGCCGGCGGCGCAGGCGGCGCGGGAGCGACGTTCGGGCAGGTGCCTTCACCGCGCACCCTGGGGCGGGCGGTCGCCGCCGTCGACGCCAACCTCGCGCTGGTGTCGGTCCCCGGGCGCCACGCCGCGGTCGAGGCGTTCGACGCGGTCGACCGGGGCGTGAGCGTGATGGTGTTCTCCGACAACGTCCCCGTCGAGGACGAGGTGCGCCTCAAGGACGCGGCCGCTGCCCGCGACGTGCTCGTCATGGGTCCCGACTGCGGCACGGCGGTGGTCGGCGGGGTGGCCCTCGGGTTCGCGAACGTGGTCGCCCGCGGCCCTGTGGGCATCGTCGCCGCCTCGGGCACGGGCGCCCAGCAGGTCATGGCCCTGCTCGACGCGGCCGGCGTCGGCACCAGCCACTGCCTCGGCGTCGGCGGCCGCGACCTGTCAGCGGCTGTGGCGGGCCGGTCGACCCGCCAGGCCCTGGCCGCCCTCGACGCCGACCCGGGCACGAAGGCCGTCCTCGTGGTCTCCAAACCGCCGGCTCCGGAGGTCCTCACCGCCCTCGAGGGGTATGCCGCGGGGTTGGCCACTCCGGTCCACTGGGCCACCCTCGGCGCCGGGCGCCCCGACCTCACCGAGGCCGTGGAGGCGCTGCTCGTGGCCACGGGCAACGCCGTACCGGGGTGGCCGCGCTGGGCGCCGCCGGTCGACGGACACGGCCCTGGCCCAAGCGCCGCGCTGCCGCGAGGACGCCACCTGCGCGGGCTCTTCTGCGGCGGCACGCTGGCCGACGAGGCGATGCTGGTCGCCTCGAGCGAGCTCGGCGGCATCCGGTCCAACATCCCGCTGTCGCCCGAGCTGGCGCTGGGACCCGACCTGGCCGCGGACGGCCACACCGTGGTCGACTTCGGCGACGACACGCTGACGCGGGGCCGTGCCCACCCGATGATCGACCCCTCGCTGCGCCTCGAACGCATCGCCGCCGAGGCCCTCGACCCGTCCTGCGGGGTGCTGCTGCTCGACCTGGTGCTCGGGTACGGCGCGCACCCCGACCCCGGCCCCCAGCTGGCTGCGGCGGTGAGCAGGGCGCGTGCGACCGCGCGGGCCGGCGGGCGCGACCTGCCCGTCGTGGTCTCGCTGACCGGCACCCGCGGCGACCCCCAGGGGCTGGACAAGACGGCTGATGCGCTGGCGGCCGCCGGCGCCGTCGTCCACCTCTCCAACGCCGCCGCGACGCGGGAGGCACTGGCCCTGCTGGCCGCCGGCCGTGAGGAGCAGCCATGACCACGCCGTTGCACGGGCTCCTCGAGCAGGACCCGGTCGTCGCCACGGCCGGGGCGGGGATGTTCGCAGAGGCCCTGAGGGAGCAGGCGGTCGTGGTCAGCGAGGCCGACTGGCGCCCGCCGCCGGAGGAGTCCGTCGAGGCACTGGGTCGGGTCCTGGCAGACCGGCGCAGGGCCGAGGCGAACACCCTTGCGCTGCAACGCATGACCGCGGCCGGTGCCGACCTGGTCGACGTGCGTCCCGCGCGAGAGGCGCTCGGCCTGGAGCGAGGGACGTTCCTGCACGCCGGGCCGCCGATCGCGTGGGAGCGCGCGTCCGGGCCCCTGCGGGGGGCGCTCGTCGGCGCGGTCCTGTTCGAGGGGCTGGCCGACACCCCGGAGGAGGCGGAGCAGCAGCTCGCGGCCGGCGTGCACGCGCTCGAGCCCTGCCACCACCGCGACGCCGTGGGCCCGATGGCCGGCGTCGTCTCGCCGTCGATGTGGGTCTACGAGCTGCGCGACGAGGTGCACGACCACACGTCCTGGTGCTCGCTCAACGAGGGCCTCGGCAAGGTGCTTCGCTACGGCGCCTACGGCCCGGAGGTCATCGAGCGGCTGCACTGGATGAACACCGTGCTCGGACCCCTGCTCCAGCAGGCCGTGCGGGCGCGGGGACCGGTCGACATCAAGGCGGTCATCGCCCAGATGCTCCAGATGGGCGACGAGGGCCACAACCGCAACCGCGCCGGCTCCCTCATGCTCCTGCGCGAGCTGCTCCCGACCCTGATCACCGCCGACGGCTCCTCGGCCGACATCGCCGAGGCGGTGCGGTTCTCCGGGGCCAACGAGCACTTCTTCCTCAACCTCGGGATGCCTGCGTGCAAGCTGTCGACCATGGCCGCCGAGGCCATCCCCGGCTCGACCGTGGTGACGACCATGGCCCGCAACGGCACCGACTTCGGCATCCGGACGGCCGGCACGGGCGACCGCTGGTTCACCGGCCCGGCCAACACCCCGGAGGGCCTGTTCCTCGGCTCGTACGGCCCCGACGACGCCAACCCCGACATCGGCGACAGCGCCATCACCGAGACCGCGGGCATCGGCGGGTTCGCCATGGCTGCGGCCCCGGCCATCGTGAAGTTCGTCGGTGGCGACGTCCCGTTCGCGCTGCAGGCCACACAGACGATGTACGAGATCACCGTCGGCGAGCACACGGCCTACCAGGTGCCGATCCTCGAGTTCCGGGGCACGCCCACCGGCATCGACGTCGCCGCGGTGGTCCGGACCGGCATCCTGCCGCAGATCAACACCGGCATGGCCGGCCGGGTCGCGGGGACGGGCCAGGTCGGGGCCGGGCTGGTGAACCCGCCCGCGGAGTGCTTCACCGCGGCCCTCGAGGCGCTCGCCGAGCAGCCCGAGGCCTGAGGGCCCGCGGCGGCGGTATGGCGCTCGGGCGGGCGTGGCAGGATACGGGACCGTGACAGCGCGCATCCTCGACGGCAAGGCAGTCCTCGCGACCATCAAGGGGGAGCTGCGCGGCAGGGTCGACGCGCTGCGCGAGCACGGCGTCGTCCCCGGGCTCGGCACGGTGCTGGTCGGTGACGACCCCGGCAGCCACTGGTACGTCAACGCCAAGCACAAGGACTGCGCCGAGATCGGCGTCACGAGCATCCGCCGCGACCTGCCGGCCACGGCGACCCAGGCTGAGGTCGAAGCCGTCATCGACGAGCTGAACGCCGACCCGGCCTGCACCGGCTTCCTGGTGCAGCAGCCCACCGGCCTCGACGAGATGGCCCTGCTGTCACGGGTCTCGCCGGACAAGGACGTCGACGGCCTGCACCCCACGAACCTCGGGTGGCTGGCGCTCGGGAAGCCGGCCCCGCTGCCATGCACCCCGATGGGCTGCATCGAGCTGCTGCGCCGCCACGACGTGCAGATCGCCGGCGCCAACGTCGTCGTCATCGGCCGCGGCCTCACCGTCGGCCGTCCCCTTGGTCTCATCCTGACCCGCAAGAGCGAGAACGCCACGGTCACGCTGTGCCACACCGGCACCAAGGACCTCGGCGCCGAGGTGCGACGGGCCGACATCGTCATCGCCGCGGCCGGGGTGCCCGGCATCGTCACCAAGGACATGGTCAAGCCGGGGGCGGCGGTGCTCGACGTGGGCGTCAGCCGGGTCGACGGCAAGATCGCCGGTGACGTGGCCCCGGACGTCGCCGAGGTCGCCGGCTGGGTCAGCCCCAACCCCGGCGGTGTCGGGCCGATGACGCGCGCGCTCCTGCTGACCAACATCGTCGTCGCCGCCGAACGGCAGCTCGCCGCGGCCACGGCCTGACACCGTGACCGCGCCGCGCCTGGGCTGGTGGTGGGTCGCCGCCCCGGTGCTGCTCGTGGGGATCATCGCCTTCCAGCTCGGGCACGTCCGCTTCGCCGGCTTCACCCTCGCCGCCGGCCTCGGCTTCGCAGCGGTGCTGCGCCTCGTGCTCCCCAACGCCCTGAGCGGGGGCCTCGTGGTGCGGTCCCGGCTCGTGGACGTGTTCACCATGGCCGTGTTCGGCCTCGTCCTGGCCGTCATCACCTACAGCCTGGACCTCCACCCGCGCCGCTGACGGCAGAGGCCTGACGGCAGACGCGTGACGGCCGGCCCGGGTGACCCGGGACCGGCCGTCGCTGCGTACGGGGTGGACGCGCCTCAGATGAGGCCCAGGCCCTTGACCGCGTCGCGCTCCTCCTCGAGCTCCTTGACGGAGGCGTCGATCTTGCCGCGCGAGAAGTCGTCGATGTCCAGGCCCTGCACGATCGACCACTGGCGGTCCTTCACCGTGACGGGGAAGGAGGAGATCAGGCCCTCCGGCACGCCGTACGAGCCGTCGGAGCAGACCGACATCGACACCCAGTCGCCGTCGGGGGTGCCGAGCGCCCAGTCGCGGGCGTGGTCGACGGTGGCGCTGGCGGCCGAGGCGGCCGAGGAGGCGCCACGCGCCTCGATGATCGCCGCACCGCGCTTGGCGACGGTGGGGATGAAGGTGCCGGCCAGCCAGTCCTGGTCGCCCACGGTCTCGGCGGCGTTCTTGCCCGAGACCTCGGCGTGGAACAGGTCGGGGTACTGCGTGGCGGAGTGGTTGCCCCAGATCGTCATCTTGCGGATCTCGGTGACCGGCACGCCGAGCTTGGCGGCGAGCTGGGAGATCGCGCGGTTGTGGTCCAGGCGGGTCAGCGCCGCGAAGCGCTCGCGCGGGATGTCGGGGGCGTTGCTCATGGCGATGAGCGCGTTGGTGTTGGCCGGGTTGCCGGTCACGGTGACCTGGATGTCGTCGGCCGCGACCTTGTTGAGGGCCTTGCCCTGGGGGGCGAAGATGCCGCCGTTGGCCTCGAGGAGGTCACCGCGCTCCATACCAGGGCCGCGGGGGCGCGCGCCGACGAGCAGGGCGTGGTTAACGCCGTCGAAGACCTTCTCGGCGTCGTCGCCGATCTCGACCTTGGCCAGCGTCGGGAACGCGCAGTCGTCGAGCTCCATGACGACGCCCTCGAGCGCCTTGAGCGCCGGGGTGATCTCGAGGAGCCGCAGCTCCACGGGGACGTCCGGGCCGAAGAGCGAACCGCTCGCGATCCGGAAGAGGAGGCTGTAGCCGATCTGGCCGGCGGCGCCGGTGACGGCGACCTTGACGGGGGTAGTGCTCACGGTGGGCCCTTCACGTCGGTGGGGTGGGACAGCTGTCCCGACGCTAGCAGGGGCGGCGTGGTGCGTTCGCGGTGGTGCGCCCGCCGGGAGCACGCACGGGGCGCAGGGCTCGGGACCCCGTGGCTAGGGTCGTGGCATGCCCACTCCGGACTTCATCCTGGCCCTGCGCGACAAGGTCGGCACCGACCTGCTGTGGCTCACCGGCGTGAGCGCCGTCGTCCGCAACGAGCGCGGCGAGGTGCTGCTCGTCCGGCGAGCCGACAACGGCCAGTGGGCGCTGGTCAGCGGCATCCTCGAACCGGGGGAGCAACCCGCCGAGGGCCTGCGTCGCGAGGTCGAGGAGGAGACGGGCGTCGTCGTGACGATCGACGCACTGACCGGGGTCTGGACCCTGCCGCCGATCGAGTACCCCAACGGTGACGTCGCGCAGTACCTCGACCTCTGCTTCCAGGCGACCCACGTCTCCGGCGACGCGCGCGTGAACGACGACGAGTCCCTCGAGGTCGGCTGGTTCGCCGTCGACGCCCTGCCGCCGATGCCGGAGCGGTCGCGCACCCGGATCGACCGCGCGCTCGCCCACACCGGCCGGACCTGGTTCGCCGCGGATGCAGCCGGAGAGTCCGTTCCCGGCCCGGACGGGCCGGAGGCGTATGCCGCCGGGCCGGCCCGCGGTGCCGCCCTCGCCACCCTGCGCGACGGCGACCGCGAGGTGGTGGTCCGCCGCGCCCGTGAGTCCGACCTGCCCGCCGTCGTGCGGCTGCTCGCCGACGACCGGCTCGGGGCGACCCGCGAGGACGAGGGCGACCTGACCCCGTACCGGCACGGGCTCGCGGCGGTCGACGCCGACCCGCACCAGCTCCTGGTGGTCCTCGACGACGGCGGCGAGGTCGTCGGCACGCTGCAGCTGACCTTCATCCCCGGCATCTCGCACGGCGGCGCCTGGCGAGCCCAGGTGGAAGGGGTGCGTGTCGCCTCGGACCGTCGCGGCAGCGGTCTGGGTGGACGGCTGATGGAGTGGGTCGCGCAGGAGAGCCGTCGGCGCGGCTGTGCGGTGGTGCAGCTCACCACGAACACGTCCCGCACCGACGCGCACCGGTTCTACGAGCGGCTCGGCTTCGTGCGCTCGCACGAGGGCTACAAGCTCAGCCTGGTGGACGCCCGCCCCGCTGCGCCCGCGGAGGTCGCTGCCCCCTAGGTTGGCGCCATGAGCGATGTGGGGGACATGGTCGTCAAGCAGGGCTTCTACCTCCGGCCGAGGTATCGCAACCACCTGGTGCTGTGGCCGGTCATCCTCACGGTCGCCGAGGGCCGGCTGCGCCTCGTCGACCACAAGGACCGGGTGCACCTCGACGCGCCGGCGCAGGAGGTGTCGGCGCGGTTCAGCCGGTTCGGACTGATGCACCTGTCCCACGCGGGCCGCCGCCTCCCGCTGCAGCGCCACGGTGCCAACTGGTCGCCGAACTTCACGACGCGGCAGGTCGAGGAGCTCGAGGCGGCGGGGATGCCCGTGCCGGGGCTCGCTGGAGGCATGTCGGGCGGCGGCGGTGACGGGTTGCTCGACGCGCTCGCCGGCCTCTCGGCGCTCGGTGAGGCGGCCGACGCCGCAGCGTCGCTGGGGTCCGGTGGACCGCTTCGACGCAGCTGGCCCCCGATCCTGACGGCCCTCGGCTGCCGGGTCGAGACGCGCGGCTAACGCCCGGGGCTCGACCGCCCCCAAGCGGGCGGCTGGGGGAGTAGAACTGTCCTGACGGCTGGCACGGACAGGTGGGTGCGATGGGCAGCGGAACCAAGGACGACCCGTGGGTGCTCAAGACCCCGCCGGGCACGGCTGACTACACGATGTACCGAGACGACGACGCCGACCCCGCGCAGCTGGTCTGCCAGGTCGGGTCGACACGACTGACGTACGACGCGCGCGTCGTCGAGGACCTGCACGTCTGGCTCCGTGAGCAGGGCGACTGGGTGTCCCTCGGATCTGCCGACGAGCAGAAGCCCGCCAAGGAGGGGACGGTCGAGGCGTGGGCACGGTCCGGCGACAACCCGATCGGCGGGTGGTACGGGCTGCGCAAGGGGTACCGCGGTCGCGTCGGGATGTACCTGCCGCCACTTCTCGAGGAGCTCGGCCTGGCCGAGGTCGAGCACCTGCCCCGCAACAACCGGATGCGCGCGCTCTGAGCCGGAGCGTCAGCGTCGCGCGTGCTCCTCGGCTCTCAGGACCATGCTGCGGTGCATCCACGCGTACAGGGCCACGTCGCCGAGCCGGGTCGCCTCACCGTAGAGGCGGCCCGCCGTCCCTTCCGGCCTGAACGCGTGGCTCAGCGTCAGGCGGGACCCGTGGTCCTCGGGAGTGACCTCCAGCTCGAGGTCCATGTGGCCTGGCAGGCGCGTGTCGGGCTTCAGCACCATGCGGTGGCCGGCCTCCACGGCCGTGACGGTCCAGAAGTCCACCCGGTCGCCGACCCGCAGGGACCGGTCGGGGCGCCCGCGGCGACGCCCCGGGCCACCGATGAGCCGGTCCACCCCGCAGCGCGCCTGCCACACGAGCTCAGGGGTGAACCATCCGGTGTCTCCGCCGACCGAGGTCACGACGTCCCACAGGACTGCGACGGGCGCGTCGACGTGCGAGCTGCGTGTGCCACCGATGACCGTGTCCACCCGGTCCACGGTAGGCGGCCGGACGGCGGACCGCTCGGCTCGCCGCCGCCGGGTGGGTCGCCCAGACTGGGTCGGGTGACAGGGCTTCCGGAGGTGCACGCATGACGCGGCGGTGGCTGTTCGCCGACCAGCTCGGACCGCACTTCGATGTGGGGCGCGACGGGGTGCTGCTCGTCGAGAGCCGGGAGGCCCTCGGCCGTCGCCGTTACCACCGCCAGAAGCTCCACCTCGTCCTCTCGGCGCTGCGCCACCGGGCAGCCGAGCTCGGCGACTCCGCCGTCCTGCTGAGGACCGCCACCTACGGTGAGGCGCTGCGGGAGCTCGGGGAGCCGGTGCGCGTCTACGAGCCCACGTCGCGCTCGGCTGCCGACTTCGTCTCCCGCCAGCTCGAGGTCGGTGCCATCGAGGCGGTCGACGCGACGCCTGGGTTCTCATTGTCCCGCAACGACTTCCAGCGCTGGGCAGGCGACCGGCGACGGCTGCGCATGGAGGACTTCTACCGGTTCCAGCGCCAGCGCCTCGACCTGCTCGTCGAGGGTGACGGGCACCCGGTCGGTGGACGTTGGTCCTTCGACGAGGACAATCGCGAACCCCCGCCCAAGGGTGCGTCGCGCCTCGACGTGCCCGCGCCGTACCGGCCCCGCGAGGACGACATCGACGCGCAGGTGAGGGAGGACCTCGACCGCTGGGAGCGCGACGAGGGCCTGGAGACCGTCGGGCGCGACGGGCCGCGGCTGTTCGCGGTCACCCGGCGTGAGGCGCTCGCGGCGCTCGAGCGGTTCGTCACCCAGCGGCTCGGGGCGTTCGGGCCCCACGAGGACGCGATGCTGCGCGGCGACTGGGCGATGGCCCACAGCCTGCTGTCGCCGTCGCTGAACCTCGGGCTGCTCGACCCGGTCGAGGTGGCGGAGCGCGCGGTACGGGCCTACCACGACGGCGACGCCCCGCTCGCGTCCGTCGAGGGCTTCGTGCGCCAGGTCGTGGGGTGGCGCGAGTACGTCTGGCATCTCTACTGGCACTTCGGCCCGACCTACCGCAGCCGCAACGGGCTCGGCGCCCGCGAGCGCCTTCCGCAGTGGTTCGCCGACCTCGACGCCGATGCGGTCGAGGCCGCCTGCCTGAGGGACGTCCTCGCCGGCGTCCGCGACCGCGGCTGGGTGCACCACATCCCGCGGCTCATGGTGCTGGGCAACTGGGCCGCCGAGCGCGGCTACGACCCCGACGCGCTCACCGAGTGGTTCCAGACCAGGTTCGTCGACGGGTACGACTGGGTCATGCCGGCCAACGTCGTCGGCATGAGCCAGTACGCCGACGGGGGCGCGATGACGACCAAGCCCTACGTGTCGGGGGGCGCCTACATCAACAAGATGTCGGACTACTGCGGCGGCTGCCGCTACCGCCCGACGGTCCGTGTCGGCGAGGACGCCTGCCCCTTCACCGCCGGCTACTGGGCCTACCTCGACCGCACCGCCGACCGCCTCGAGGGCAACCCACGCATGGCGCGTCCGCTCCAGCAGCGCCACCGCCTCGCCGACCTCGACGCGGCCGTGGAGCAGGAACGGGCCAGGGGAGCAGCTGCCCCCTGACCCGTTCCGGTGCTGCGTGGCTCAGCGCAGGGCGGCCAGCGCCTCGTTGAAGGTCTGCGACGGACGCATCACGGCCGAGGCCTTGGCCTCGTCGGGACGGTAGTAGCCGCCGATGTCGGCCGGGTGCCCCTGCACGCCGAGCAGCTCGCCGTTGATGGTGTCCTCCTGCTCGGTCAGCGTCTGCGACACCTGCGCGAACGCCTCGGCGAGGGCCGCGTCCTGCGTCTGCTGCGCCAGCTCCTGCGCCCAGAACAGCGCAAGGTAGAAGTGGCTGCCGCGGTTGTCGATCTGGCCGACCTTGCGGGCCGGGCCCTTGTTCTCGTTGAGCAGCCGCTCGGTCGCCTTGTCGAGGGTCTCACCGAGCAGTGCCGCACGGGCGTTGTCGGTCGTGGTGGCCATGTGGCGCAGGCTCTCGGCCAGGGCGAGGAACTCGCCGAGGCTGTCCCAGCGCAGGTAGTTCTCCTGCACCAGCTGCTGCACGTGCTTGGGCGCCGAACCACCGGCCCCCGTCTCGAAGAGCCCGCCGCCGTTCATCAGCGGCACGACCGACAGCATCTTGGCGCTGGTGCCGAGCTCGAGGATCGGGAAGAGGTCGGTGTTGTAGTCACGCAGCACGTTGCCGGTCACCGAGATGGTGTCCTCGCCCTTGCGGATGCGCTCGACCGACAGCTTGGCCGCCTCGACCGGGGACAGGACCTGCAGGTCGAGGCCCTCGGTGTCGTGCTCGGGCAGGTAGGCCTCGACCTTGGCGATGAGGTTGCGGTCGTGGGCGCGCTCGCTGTCGAGCCAGAACACCGCGGGCGTCTTCGACGCACGGGCGCGGGTGACGGCCAGCTTGACCCAGTCGCGGATCGGGGCGTCCTTGGTCTGGCAGGCGCGCCAGATGTCGCCCGGCGCGACCTCGTGCTCCATCAGCACGTCACCGGCAGCGTTGACGACCTGGACGCGCCCCGCCTCGGCGATCTCGAACGTCTTGTCGTGGCTGCCGTACTCCTCGGCCTTCTGCGCCATGAGGCCGACGTTCGGCACCGAGCCCATGGTGGTGGGGTCGTAGGCGCCGTGCTCGCGGCAGTCGTCGATGACGGCCTGGTAGACGCCGGCGTAGGAGCTGTCCGGGATGACGGCCAGGGTGTCGGCCTCCTCGCCGTCCGGGCCCCACATGTGGCCGGAGGTGCGGATCATGGCCGGCATCGAGGCGTCGACGATGACGTCGCTCGGGACGTGCAGGTTGGTGATCCCCTTGTCGGAGTTGACCATCGCGAGCTCGGGGCCGTCGGCGAGGCCCTGCTCGATGGCGGCGCGGACCTCGTCGCGGGTGCCCTCGGGGAGGGCGTCGAGCCCGTCGAGGATGGAGCCGAGGCCGTTGTTGGCGGACAGGCCCGCGGCGGCGAGCTCGGCGCCGTACCGGGAGAACACGTCGGGGAGGAACGCGCGCACGACGTGGCCGAAGATGATCGGGTCGGAGACCTTCATCATCGTGGCCTTGAGGTGCACCGAGAAGAGCACGCCGTCGGCCTTGGCGCGGGCGACCTGCTCGGTGAGGAACGCGTCGAGGGCGGCGGCACGCATGACCGTGGCGTCGACGACCTCGCCCTCGAGCACCTTCAGGCCGTCCTTGAGGACGGTGGTGCCGGCGTCGGTGACGAGCTGGATCGTCAGGGTGTCGGCGGCGGGGAGGACCACGGACTGCTCGTTGGAGCGGAAGTCGTCCTTGCCCATGGTGGCGACCTGCGTCCTGGAGTCGCGGCTCCAGGCGCCCATGGAGTGCGGGTGCTTGCGCGCGTAGTTCTTGACGGCGGCAGGGGCCCGACGGTCCGAGTTCCCTTCGCGCAGCACGGGGTTCACGGCGCTGCCCTTGACGCTGTCGTACCGTGCGCGGGCGTCCTTCTCCTCGTCGGTGCGGGGCTCGTCGGGGTAGGCCGGGAGGGCGTAGCCCTGCGCCTGCAGCTCGGCGATGGCGGCCTTGAGCTGCGGCACGGACGCCGAGATGTTGGGGAGCTTGATGATGTTGGCCTCGGGCGTGGTCGCCAGCTGCCCGAGCTCACCGAGGGCGTCGCCGACGCGCTGGTCCTCGGGGAGCAGGTCGTCGAACGCGGCGATGATGCGGCCACCGAGCGAGATGTCACGCGTCTCCACCTCCACCCCGGCGGTGGACGCGAAGGCCTCGATCACCGGCAGGAAGGAGTAGGTCGCCAGCATGGGCGCCTCGTCGGTGAGGGTGTAGATGATCTTGGCCATGTCGGCGGCTCGCTCCCTGGGCTCGTGGGCGCCCGCACCGTGCGGGCGAGGCCTGCTCAGGCTATCGAACGGCCTCCGCGCCGCGACGGGTCAGGTCGCGGGCGTGAGGTCCTCGGGGTCGACCATGCCGACGATGTCCTCGTCGCGGCGGTCGACGCCGGTGACCAGGTGGTACGTCGCGCCGGCGATCGCGGCGCCGACCAGCGGCGCCACCCAGAACGCCCACAGCTGGCCGGGGGCGCCGTTGCCGTTGAAGAACGCCACGGCGGTCGAGCGGGCGGGGTTGACGGAGGTGTTGCTGATGGGGATGGAGACGAGGTGGATCAGCGTCAGGCCGAGGCCGATGGCGATGGGTGCGAAGCCCACCGGGGCACGGTCGTCCGTGGCGCCCAGGATGATGTAGAGGAAGAAGGCCGTCAGGATCGCCTCGGCGACCAGCACCGCGACGAGGGTGTAGCCGCCCGGGGAGTGGTCGCCGTACCCGTTGGCGGCGAGGTTGCCGGTGACGTCGAACCCGCGCACCCCGCGCGCGATCCCCCACAGGGCGAGCCCGGCCAGCAGGCCGCCGAGCACCTGGGACACGACGTAGGCGGGGACGTCACGCCACGGGAAGCGCTTGGCCACCGCGACGCCGAGCGTCACCGCCGGGTTGAAGTGCGCCCCCGAGACGTGGCCCACGGCGTACGCCATCGTCATCACGGTCAGGCCGAACGCCAGGGCCACGCCGAGGAAGCCGATCCCGAGCTGGACGCTCTGGCCGGCGACGACGTTGGGGGCCAGGAACTTGGCGGCGAAGACCGCGCTGCCGCAGCCGCCGAACACCAGCCAGAAGGTGCCGAGCGCCTCGGCGCCCAGGCGCGAGGACAGAGGGGGAGTGCGCATCACGGTCTCCTGACGGTGGAGGGACCCCCGTCGGCCCCCGCTTGGGTCCATGGTGGTGGGGACGGCAGGCGCCCACAAGAGCGGCGCGCTGTGGCGCCTGCAGGGGGCGCGCCTCGTCCGAACGGTCGAGGCCGGGGTCGGCCGTTGGTCCGGACCAGTCGGGCGAAAACAGCACGAACGTGACGAGGGGCTCCGGGCGTCTTTACCGAGTGCTGGTGAAGCCGACGCGCGCGCTTTACCTTTCTGTCATGGCTCCCGGGCTTTCTTGGGGGAGAGCTCGGGAGCCATGGACTTTGGGATCTGGCTCCGCACATGGGGGTGTGCGTGGGTCCGGGCCGGGCGGCGCCCGACGTGGTGCCGCCCGGCCCGGTCTCGCAGGGCACGAGGGGCGGTGGCGTCGCAGCGGCGACGGCACCGCCCCTCGTGGCGTCTGCGGTGGTCCGCTCAGCGCCCGCTGGCGCGGGTGACGAAGTCGGCGAGGTCGCGGCTCTGCTGCAGGCGCGACGGCTCGTGGACGTACATCATGTGCCCCGCCTCGTAGTAGGCGTGCTCGATGTTGTCCTGCAGGGCTGCCGGCACCTGCAGGTGCGCGACGACGTCCTGCGCCCCGTAGTACGGGGTGGCGCCGTCGTGGTACCCGTAGGCGATGTGCACCTTGAGGTGGGGGTTGCCACGCATCGCCCGGGCGAGCTTGTCCGAGACGTCGACCGGCTTGCCCTCGAACTCCTTGTAGGACCAGTCCGTGGCCGCCTGCCGGGAGAAGACGGCGTACGGCAGCTCGTTGCGGTAGCCGAGCTCGTCGCGCACGTAGTGGTTCCATGCCGCGGAGTAGGGCCCGAGGATCGCGTCCATGGACGGGTCGGCGTCCCAGGTCTCGGCGTTGCCCGACGCCAGGGGGCCGGTGAAGCGGCTGTCGAGGCGACCGGTGGCCAGGCCCTGGGCGCGCAGCAGCTCGGTGAAGAACCGCACGTGCTCGATCCGCAGGTCGGCGCGGTCCACGTAGGTCGGGGACAAGCCGGTCAGCGCAGCGAGCTTCGCGACGTGCTCCGCGCGCTCGGCCGCGGTCAGCCGCGACCCGCGGGACAGGGCCCACGGGTAGTCGCGCGCTGCATACTCCTCGGCCTCGGCGAGCACGGTGCGCAGCGACCTCCGGCCGTGCTTGCCGTGGTGGTGCGCGGTGGCGGCGTACGTCGGCAGGTAGTCGACGTGCGCGCGGTCGTTCCTGAACTCGAACTCCACCGTGGCCAGGTCGAGCACCGAGCTGATGAGCATGAGCCCGTTGAGGTAGAGGCCGTGGCGCGCCTGCAGGTGCTCGGCGAGCGCGGCAGCACGGATGGTGCCGTAGGACTCGCCGGCGATGAACTTCGGTGACAGCCAACGGTTGTGGCGCGTGGTCCACAGCCGGATGAGCTCGCCGACGCTCTCGATGTCGGCCGTGAAGTCGTGGTAGTCCTTGGCCTTGCCGCCCTCGACGGCTCGGGAGTAGCCGGTCGAGACCGGGTCGATGAAGACGAGGTCCGACACGGCGAGCAGGGAGTCGGGGTTGTCGAGCAGGCCGTACGGCGGCGGGGTCGGGGACCCGGCGTCGCCGGAGTCGACCCGACGGGGACCGAGCAGCCCGAGGTGCAGCCACACCGAGCTCGAGCCGGGACCGCCGTTGAACGCGAACGTGACCGGTCGCTGCGTGGTCCCCGGGGTGTCGACGACGTAGGACGTGATGCTCAGCTCCGCCTTGGCGTGGTGGCCCTTGAACACGGAGTCCTCGAAGACCTCCTCGCGCAGGACCACCCGACCGGTCGTGGCGGTGTAGCGCAGGCGACGTCGTCCCACCGCGAGCGTGTGGTGGGTCTCGACGAGGTCGTCCTCCGGCGGGGCGGGGGTCGTCGTGTCGGTGGTCGTCGTCACCGTGGCACCGGGCTCGGCGGCCGTGCCGGGGCCGGTACCGGGCGTGGTGGCGGACGGCTGGGCGGAGGAGTCCTCGGGCATGCGCGTCACCCTAGTGCGCGGGAGCGGCCACAGGGGGCCGGTCACGAGGTACCGGGTGGCCCGCGCCAGAATGGTCGGATGCGCCTGATCGCCGCCAACGTCAACGGCATTCGCGCCGCGGCCCGCAGGGGAGGCGTCGCCTGGCTGGCAGCGCAGGGCGCCGACGTGCTGTGCCTGCAGGAGGTGCGGGCCGACGACGACCAGCTCGGTGCCGCGCTCGACGCGGACGGGTTCGCCGGGTGGCACGTGGCGCACACCGAGGCAGCGTCGAAGGGCCGCGCGGGCGTCGCGGTGGTCTCCCGTGACCCGCACCTGCGCGTCGGGACGTCGGTCGGGCCGCAGGAGTTCGACGGCCTGGGCCGCTGGCTGGAGGTCGACCTCGCCACCCCGGCCGGCCCGGTCACGGTGGTCTCGACCTACGTGCACACCGGCGAGGCAGGCACCCCACGGCAGGAGGAGAAGCTGCGCTTCCTCGATGCCGTCGACGCTCGGCTGCGGCGGTGGGCCGCGGATGGGGCCCTCGCCGTGGTCACCGGTGACCTCAACGTCGCCCACGCGGAGCACGACCTCAAGAACTGGAAGGGCAACCTCAAGAAGTCAGGGTTCCTGCCCGACGAGCGGGCCTACCTCGACCGGTGGTTCGCCGACGGCGAGTGGGCCGACGTGCACCGGACCCTGCACGGACCCGGTCCCGGTCCGTACACGTGGTGGTCGTGGCGGGGGAAGGCCTTCGACAACGACGCGGGCTGGCGGATCGACTACCAGCTCGCCAGCCGGCCCCTCGCGGACCGGGCGGTGCGCGCCTCGGTCGGCCGCGCGGCGGCATACGACCAGCGCTGGTCCGACCACGCGGCCGTGACGGTCGACTACGACCTCGCCTGACCCGGCCCGTCCTCGAGGGGGGGCGCGGCGAGTGATGCCAGCACGCGCTCGCGCAGGAGCTCGTACTGCTCGCGGTGGCGGCGAGGGCCCTCGGGCGGCCGGACGACCACCGTGCCGCCGACGACCTCCTCCTCGGGGAGGAACTGGTCGCCGGTGAGGTCGAGCTTCGACCCGTCCGGCAGCACGTTCCAGTAGTGGTGGCCCACCTTGACACCGTCCACGTGGACCTCGGCGAGGACCAGGTCGCCGCCCAGCACGTCCTGCACGACCAGCGCCGTCATGCCGCACTGGTCGCGGGACGGGTTGTCCGGGCTCCACTCGTCCCGGCTGTCGGGGTAGCAGGTGTCAGGGCCCCACGCCGACCGGAAGTGGGGGAGCAGGCCCTCGGCTGTCGTCGTCATGCCCGCACCCTGCCACCGACCCCCGACAGCGGTTCGGTCCACCGAGACCCCCGCTGGGGGCGGGTCGCGTCCGAGCCAGGGGCATCCGGACGCGACCCGCGGTCAGGATGGTTCAGAGGTCGCGACCGGCCGGGTCGGAGGCAGACACCACGAAGCACTCGGGGGCGGTGAACCCCCGGTCGGCGAAGGCCTTCTCGACGGCGGCCCGGGCCGCGTCGGCGTCCTCGCGGCGGACCAGGGCGATGGCGGAACCGCCGAATCCGCCGCCGGTCATCCGGGCTCCCAGGGCGCCGGCACCGGTCGCCGCCGTGACGGCGGTGTCGAGCTCGGGGACGGAGATCTCGAAGTCGTCGCGCATGGAGGCGTGCGACTCGAGGAAGAGCTCACCGAGCCGCTCGAAGTCGTCGGCCCGCAACGCCTCTCGGGCAGCCTCGACGCGCGCGATCTCGGTGACGACGTGACGGGCGCGACGCCGGAGCAGGTCGCCGGACAGCGAGGACAGCGCCTCGTCCAGGCCCTCGAGCGGGACCTCGCGCAGCGTCGAGACCCCCAGCTCGCGGGCCGCCCGCTCGCAGGAGTCGCGTCGCTCGGCGTACTGCCCGTCGACCAGCGCGTGCTCGGCGCGGGTGTCGACGACGAGCAGGGCCAGGCCGTGGGCGTCGAGGTCGAAGGGCACCTGCTCGGTGGAGTGGTCGCGGCAGTCGAGCAGCAGCGCGTGGCCGGCGGACGCGAGGAGCGCGGCCGACTGGTCCATGCCCCCGGTGGGCGCCTGGGCGACGGTGTTCTCGGCCTCCACGCACGCAGCGGCCAGGTCGGCGCGGCCCCGCGTCGAGTCGAGGAGCCCGAGCCCACCGGTGTCGCTGACCGCCGCGGCGACCGCGCACTCCAGCGCCGCCGAGCTCGACAGACCGGCGCCCAGGGGCACCCCGCCGTCCACGGCGACGTCGAACCCGCCCACCTCGTGGCCGGCACGGGCGAGGGCCCACGGCACCCCGGCCACGTACGCGGCCCAACCCTGGGGTGCGCCGGGTCCGACCTCGTCGAGCGAGGTCTCGACCAGCCCGTCCCCCTGCGCCGACACCATGCGAAGCCGGCCGTCGTCGCGGCGGCGCAGGGCGGCATACGTGCGGTGGGGCAGGGCGATGGGCAGGCAGAGGCCGCCGTTGTAGTCGGTGTGCTCGCCGATGAGGTTGACCCGCCCCGGCGCCGACCACACACCCTCCGGCTCCTCGCCGAAGGTCTCGCGGAACAGCTCGGCCGCGCGCTGGGCCGTCACGGGGCGACCTCGCGCAGCCGGGCGGCGATGCGCTCCGGCGGGATGTCGTTGACCCAGCCACCGACGCCGGACTCCGAGCCCGCCAGGTACTTGAGCTTCTTGGGGGAGCGCAGCACCGACATCACCTGCAGGTGCAGGCGCGAGACGTCGCGGCCCTGCTTGGCCGGTGCCTGGTGCCAGCCGGCGATGTAGGGCAGCCGGATCGGCGACCCGTCCTTGGCGACGTAGTAGCGGTCGAGGCGCCCGAGCAGGTCGAGGTAGACCCGGGCGAGGTCGTCGCGCTCGTCGTCGGTGAGGGCGACGAGGTCCGGCACATCGCGTCGGGGGGCGAGGTGCACCTCCACCGGCCAGCGGGCTGCATACGGGACGTAGGCGGTCCAGTGCTCGGTGTCGATGACCACCCGCTCCTTGGCGTGCAGCTCCGCCGCGAGGATGTCGGCCCCGAGGAGCCGTCCGGTGCGGGCGTGGTGCTCGGTGGCCTGCGCCAGGATCGTGCCGCTGCGCTCGGGCAGGTAGGGGTAGGCGTAGATCTGGCCGTGCGGGTGGTGCAGGGTGACGCCGATCTCCTGTCCTCGGTTCTCGAAGCAGAAGACCTGCTGCACCTCGTCGACCGCCCCGAGCTCGGCGGTCCGGTCGGCCCAGGCGTCGATGACAGTGCGAGCCCGCTCGGGGGTGAGGTCGGCGAACGTCGACTCGTGGTCGCTGGTGAAGCAGACGACCTCGCACCGGCCCAGCGCGGGGCGGCTCTGGATGAGGTCGCCGTCGCGCACCTCGCCGGCCGAGTGCGCGGAGACCGGGGCGTAGGAGGGGAAGCGGTTCTCGAAGACCACGACGTCGTACGTCGACTCAGGCACCTCCGAGGGCACGCTTCCCGTGCCGGTGGGGCACAGGGGGCACTCGTCCTTGGGCGGCAGGAAGGTCCGGTTGCTGCGGTGACCGGCGACGGCCACCCAGTCGCCGACCAGGGCGTCGTAGCGGATCTCGCCGGAGGCGGCGCGCTCGCCGAGGGGGCGGGTGTCCTCGGCGGTCCGTCCGGGCGCACCCGGGGTGTCGTCGAAGTAGATGATCTCGCGGCCGTCGGCGAGCCGCCGGCTGGTGCGTCGCAGCGTCATGCCTGGCTCCTGGTGGTCCTGGCCGCTCGGGCGGTCGTGGGGGCGGCGAGGACGATCTCGACCCCGGCGTCGGTGAGCGCCTGCTGGGCCCGCGGGCCGAGGCCCGGGTCGGTGACCAGCAGGTCGACCGAACCCAGCGGGATGATGGTGCTGAGCCCCACCGTGCCCCACTTGCTGTGGTCGGCGAGGACGCACACCTGGCGGGCCGTCTGGACGAGGGCCTGGTTGGTCTCCGCCTCGACGAGGTTGGGGGTGGTGAGGCCGGCGCGGGCGTCCATGCCGTGGACGCCGAGGAACAGCCGGTCGACGTGCAGCATGCGGAGGGCGGCCACGGCGACCGGCCCCACGAGGGCGTCGGACGGGGTGCGGACACCGCCGGTGAGGACGACGGTCTGCCCCGGCGCGCCGGACTCGTGGAGCAGCTGCGCGACGGGCACCGAGTTGGTGACCACCGTGAGGTCCGGCACCGTGCGCACGGCCCGGGCGAACTCGTAGGTGGTCGTGCCAGCGGAGATGCCGATGGCGGCCCCGGGCTCGACGAGCTGTGCGGCTGCCATGGCGATGGCGTTCTTCTGGGCCTGCATGAGGGCGGACTTCGCCGTGAAGCCGGGCTCCTCGCTCGAGCGGCCGCCGACGGCGAGCGCCCCGCCGTGGACGCGCTCGACGAGCCCCTCGGTGGCGAGCTGCTCGATGTCGCGACGGACGGTCATGTCGGAGACGCCGAGCTGCTCCACGAGCTCGGACACGCGCACAGCACCGCTGTCCTCGACGAGGCCGAGGATGGTCGCGCGACGCTGGCTGGCGAGCACTAGGCCTCCCTGACCACCGCGACGGCGCCGGGCGCGAGACCGGTGGTCGAGGTGAACTCGCGGTCGGCCACGAGGTCGTGGCCCTTGACCGGGACGTGCTGCTCGGTGCCGGTGTCGTTGACGAGGAAGACCCAGGAGCCGCTCTCGCTGCGGCGGCGCACTGCCTCCACGCCTGCGGGGACCTCGACCACCGGCGTGACGCTACCGGCCGCCGTGACCTGCTCGAGCAGCGCCCCGAGCGAGGCGTCGTCGAGCAGCGTGCTCAGGTACCACGCGGCTCCGGTGCCGGTGCCGCGGCGCGTGAGCGCGGGGCGGCCGGCGAGGGGCCCGGAGGTGTAGCGCTGCAGCACCTCGGCGTCGACGGCGGTCACGTCCTCGGACCAGAGCCTGCCCGTGCCCGCGTCGAGGGCGACCTCCTCGCCGACGAGGAGGGGGAAGAACTCCTCGACGCGGACGCCGAGCAGGTCGCGGAAGGCCCCGGGGTAGCCGCCGAGGCGCACGTGGTCGTCCTCGTCGCTGATCCCGGAGAAGAAGGTCACCAGCACCTGGGCGCCCGCCTCGGCCGCGGCACCGACCGCGGCGGCGTGCTCGTCGCTGACGAGGTAGAGGGTGGGCACGACGACGACCTTGTAGGCCGTGAGGTCGGCGCTGGGGTGGACCACGTCGGCCGTGATGCCCCGCTCACGCAGCAGCCGGTGGACGGCGTGCGGGGTCGTGGCGTAGCCGAGGGCGCTCGACGGCATCGCCGGACCGGAGGCGGCCCACTGCGCCTGGTAGTCCCAGAGGATCGCGACCTCGGCCTCCACGCGGGAGCCGAGGGCCTCACCGAGCCGCTGGGCGACCCGGCCGAGCTCGACGACCTCGCGGAACCGCGCGCTGTCCCGACCCGCGTGGGGCACGAGGGCGGAGTGGAACTTCTCCGACCCGGAGCGCGACTGCCGCCACTGGAAGAAGCCGAGGGTGTCGGCTCCGCGGGCCACGTGGGCCAGGCTGTCGCGCAGCGTGCCGCCGGGGACCTTCGCCGGGTTGACCGGCTGCCAGTTGACCGCGCTGGTCGAGTGCTCCATGAGCATCCACGGCCGGCCGCCGGCGAGCCCGCGGGTGAGGTCACCGCTGAAGGCCAGCTCGGCCCTGGGGTCCTCGAGCGCGGCGACGACGTAGTGGTCGGTGCTGACGACGTCCTGCTCGCCCGCCCACTGGTGGTAGTCGAGGTGGTCGAAGTGGGCCAGCGTCATGAAGTTCGTCGTCACCGGGACGCCGGGCGACAGCTCGTTCAGCACCGCCTTCTCGCTGCGGTAGAAGTCGAGCAGGGTGTCCGACTGGAACCGCTTGTAGTCGAGCACGTGCGTGGGGTTGGCGAAGGTCGTCGTCAGCCGCGGCGGGAGGACCTGCCCCCAGTCGGTGTAGCGCTGGCTCCAGAAGGCCGTGCCCCACGCGTCGTTGAGCCGCTCGAGCGTCTCGTGCCGCCGCTGCAGCCAGACCCGGAAGCCGGCGGCGCAGGTGTCGCAGTAGCAGGGGATGTTGTGGCAGGCGTACTCGTTGGAGACGTGCCACATCGCCAGCGCCGGGTGGTCGTGGTAGCGCTGGGCGAGCTGCGTGGTCAGGGCCAGGGCGAAGTCGCGGTAGACGGGCGAGCTCGGGCACCAGGCCTGCCGGCTGCCGGGCCACAGCGTGTGCCCCTCGTGGTCGACGGGGAGGATCTCCGGGTGCGCCGCCGACAGCCACGGGGGAGGGGTGGCCGTGGCGGTGGCGAGGTCGACCGCGATGTCGTTGGCGTGCAGCATCTCCATGATGTCGTCGAGCCAGGCGAAGTCGTACTCGCCCTTCGCGGGCTCGAGCCACGACCACGAGAAGACTCCCAGGGTGACGAAGGAGACGCCTGCCTCGCGCATGAGCTCCATGTCCTCGGACCAGACCTCGCGCGGCCACTGCTCCGGGTTGTAGTCGCCGCCGAGGGCGACCTGACGGTTCGGCCATGAACGCATGCGGCACAGTCTCGTCCCGCCCACAGGGCGATGTCAACAAAAACCAACATGTGCGTCCCCGGCCGCGGAAGGCCTTGACCAGCGGCGGTCGGCGGGGCGGTGGCGCCCGAGCGACCCCTGCCCGTTCTGCACCATTGCTGCAGGCTTGTTCTCCCGTGGTTGAGCCATATTCGGCGGTATCGAGCCCATGCCGACCGTCGTCGGCGGCCTCGTCGGGCGCGGCGCCACATCGTGATGGGCAAACCCTTGACAGGCGCTGGTCGGCAGCGCCATCCTCGGAACTTGTTGATGGTTTTTGATCGAATCTGTCGGATGACGGAGTCAGCCATCGCACCGGTGCAACCGTGTCAAAGGAGACCCGAAATGACCCGCCCGACCTCTGAGGCCGAGTACCTCGCCAGCCTCGTCCCCGCCTCCGTCCGCGGTGTCAGCCGTCGGACCCTCCTGCGCGGCGCCCTGGGCGCCGGCACCCTCCTCGCCGCCCCGTCCCTGCTCGCAGCCTGTGGTGGTGGCGGCAGCACCTCGACCGGCGGCAAGGCCACCGGCACCGTCACGATCGGCTCGAACCAGTCCGACGCCGTGCCGAAGGCCGCCATCCAGGCCGTGATGGACGCCTTCCAGAAGGCGAACTCCGGCCTGACCACCAAGATCAACACGATCGACCACAACTCCTTCCAGGAGAACATCAACAACTACCTGCAGGGCTCGCCCGACGACGTGTGGATGTGGTTCTCCGGCTACCGCATGCGGTTCTTCGCCTCCAAGGGACTCGCCGGTGATGTCTCCGACGTCTGGAAGGACCTCGCGGGCATGTCCGACGCGCTGAAGAAGGCGTCGACCGGCGACGACGGCAAGCAGTACTTCGTGCCCTCGACCTACTACCCGTGGGCGATGTTCTACCGCAAGAGCGTCTTCGAGAAGTTCGGCTACACCGAGCCCAAGACGCTCGACGAGTTCAAGACCCTCGGCACCCAGATGAAGAAGGACGGCCTCGTCCCGATCGCCTTCGGCGACAAGGACGGCTGGCCCGCGATGGGCACCTTCGACCAGCTCAACCTGCGCGTCAACGGCTACCAGTTCCACGTCGACCTCATGGCCGGCAAGGAGGCCTGGAACGGCGACAAGGTCAAGAAGGTCTTCGACACCTGGGCCGGCCTGCTCGACCTGCACCAGCCCGACGCCCTCGGCCGCACCTGGCAGGAGGCCGCCCAGACGCTCCAGCAGAAGAAGGCCGGCACCTACCTGCTCGGCTCGTTCGTCGCCCAGCAGTTCAGCAAGGGTGCCGAGCAGGACGACCTGACGTTCTTCAACTTCCCCGAGATCGACTCGACCATCGGCGCCGACGCGATCGAGGCGCCCATCGACGGCTACATGATGGCCAAGCGCCCGAAGAACGAGGCGGGCGCCAAGAAGCTCCTCGGCTACGTCGGTTCGGCGGACGCCCAGAACATCGTCGTCAAGGCCGACCCGAGCGTCATCGCGACGAACGACAAGGCCGACCAGGCCTCCTACACCGCCCTCCAGAAGAAGTCGGTGGAGTTCGTCTCGCAGGCCAAGTCCATCGCCCAGTTCATGGACCGCGACACCCGGCCCGACTTCGCCTCCACGGTGATGATCCCGGCCATTCAGTCCTTCCTGAAGAACCCCAAGGACATCGACGGCCTCTGCAACAGCATCGAGAACCAGAAGAAGAGCATCTTCAGTTCCTGAGACCTGGGTCTGGGCAGGACGCCCCGGCATCCTGCCCAGACCCGTCGCCGCCCCCACCGAGGAGGTTCTCGTGGCGAGACGCAAGTACAAGGGCATCGACCACCTCAGTTCCGTCGACCGGGTCGTGGTCGCCCTGATGGTCGTGGTGCCCACCCTGCTGGTCCTCTGGCTGGTCTGGTTGCCGGCAGTCGGGTCGGTCCTGCTGTCCTTCACCAACTGGGACGGGATCGGGCCCATCTCCTCAGCCAAGGTCATCGGGCTGAAGAACTACCACGACGTGGTGACGATCTACCCACCGTTCTGGCCGGCGGTGCAGCACAACCTCATCTGGCTGGGGGTGCTGTTCCTCGTCGCGACGCCCTTCGGGCTCTTCCTCGCCGTCCTGCTCGACCGCGAGCTGCGGGGCTCGCGGGTCTACCAGACCGCCATCTACCTCCCGGTCGTGTTGTCCCTGGCCCTGGTCGGCTTCATCTGGCAGCTCATCTACAGCCGTGACCAGGGCCTGATCAACCAGGTGACCGGCGGGACGATCGACTGGTACGGCGACCAGCGCTACAACCTCTGGGCAGCGCTCCTGGCGGCCAGCTGGCGCCACGTGGGCTACATCATGCTGCTCTACCTGGCGGGCCTCAAGGGCGTCGACCCGACGCTGCGCGAAGCGGCCAAGGTGGACGGCGCCAACGAGCGCACGACGTTCTTCCGCGTCGTCTTCCCCGTCATGGCGCCCATCAACGCGATCGTGCTCGTCGTGACGGTGATCGAGTCGCTGCGCGCGTTCGACCTCGTCTGGGTCATCAACAAGGGCCGCAACGGGCTGGAGCTCATCTCGACGCTGGTCACCAGCAACATCGTCGGCGAGGCGAGCCGGATCGGGTTCGGGTCGGCCATGGCCACGATGATGCTGCTGATCTCGAGCGTCTTCGTCGCCATCTACCTCCGCTACACCTTCAAGGAGCAACGATGAGTGCCGTCGTCGAGCCCAACGCCACGACCAAGGCGCTGCTGGGCCAGGGTGGTCGGCCCAAGCCCGTGGGCGGTGGTCGAGGGCGGCTGGCGACCCAGATCTTCCTCGCCGTCGTGGCGCTGATCTGGATCTTCCCGGTGGCGTATGCCGTTCTGGGCAGCTTCCGTGACTACGACTACACGAGCAAGCACGGGTACTTCTCCCTCGGCGGGTTCACGCTCGCCAACTACAAGGACGCGTGGCAGCAGGCGAACTTCACGCACACGATGCTCAACTCGGCCATCATCACCGTCCCGGCCGTGCTGCTCACGCTGTTCCTGTCCTGCTGCGTCGCGTTCGTGGTGGCCCGGTTCTCGTGGCGCTTCAACCTGGCCCTGCTCGGTCTCTTCACGGCGGCCAACCTGCTGCCCCCGCAGGCGCTGCTCATCCCGGTCTACCGGATGTTCCGGGCCATCGAGGTGCCGTTCTGGTTCAGCGACTCCGGCACGCTGCTCAACAGCTACTGGGGCCTGATCGCGGTCAACGTCGCCTTCCAGACGGGGTTCTGCGCCTTCGTGCTCTCCAACTACATGAAGGCCCTGCCGCGCGAGCTCTACGAGTCGGCCGTGGTCGACGGTGCCGGTGTCCTGCGGCAGTTCTTCCAGCTGACCCTGCCGCTGTGCCGGCCGCCGCTCGCGGCCCTGGCGACCCTCGAGGTCACGTGGATCTACAACGAGTTCTTCTGGGCGACCGTGCTGCTGCAGTCCGGTGACAAGTTCCCGGTCACGAGCTCGATCAACAACCTCCGTGGCCAGTTCTTCACCGACAACAACCTGGTCGCGGCCGGCTCGGTCGTCATCGCCCTGCCGACCCTGGTCATCTTCTTCCTCCTGCAGAAGCAGTTCGTCGCAGGCCTGACGCTGGGAGCCACCAAGGGATGACCTCGACCGCCACCTCCACCATGACCGTGCGGTCCGCGGGCACCTGCCTGGTCGTGGAGGTCCCCGACGAGGGGCTGCCGAGGGTGCTCCACTGGGGCGCCGACCTGCCCGACGCGGCCGTCGCCGAGCTGCCGGGCCTGCTCGACGGCCCGGTGCCGCACAACGCCCTCGACGAGCCGTGGCCGCTCACCGTGCTGCCCACCGGCGGCGACGGCTGGCTCGGCACCCCGGCATTCGCCGCCCACCGCGACGGCGGCGCCGCGGCGCCCCGCTGGGTGGCCACCACGGAGCAGCCGGGCGAGCGCGAGCTCGTGACCACCGCCGAGGCCGGTGCGACGCAGCTGGTCGTGCGCCACCGCCTCGACGACCACGGCGTGCTCCGCGTGAGCCAGTCGGTCACCAACCTGGGTCCGGAGGGCGACGCCACGGCCCTCGACCTCGCGGCGCTGCGTGCGGTGCTGCCGCTGCCCACGCGCGCCACGGAGGTGCTCGACCTCACCGGGCGCTGGTGCCGCGAGCGGGCACCGCAGCGCTCCCGCCTGCGTGACGGCACCCACCTGCGGGCCTCGCGCCGGGGGCGGACGGGTCACGACGCGACGCTGCTGCTCACCGTCGGCACGGAGGGCTTCGGCTTCCGCTCGGGCGAGGTGTGGTCGGTCCACGTCGCGTGGAGCGGCAACCACGAGCACCTCGTCGAGCGGCTGCCCGAGGGGGCTGGTGCCCACTCGGCGGTCCTGGGTGGCGGTGAGCTCCTCGAGGCCGGTGAGGTGCGGCTGGCGCCGGGGGAGACCTACGCCGCTCCCGACGTCGTCTTCCTCCACTCGACCGATGGGCTCGACGGCCTCTCGCGACGGCTGCACCGCAGCCAGCGCGCGACCGCCGCGCACAGCAACGACCCGCGCCCCCTCGTGCTCAACACGTGGGAGGCCGTCTACTTCGACCACGACCTCGACCGGCTCACCGCGCTGGCCAACACCGCGGCCTCGATCGGCGTCGAGCGGTTCGTCCTCGACGACGGGTGGTTCGGCAGCCGGCGCGACGACACCAAGGGGCTCGGCGACTGGGTGGTGTCCACCGACGCCTGGCCCCGTGGCCTGCAGCCGCTCGTCGAGCACGTCAAGCGCCTGGGGATGGAGTTCGGGCTCTGGTTCGAGCCCGAGATGGTCAACGCCGACTCCGACCTCGTGCGCGCCCACCCGGACTGGGTGCTGGGCCCGCGCTCCGGCCTGCCGCGGCCATCGCGTCAGCAGCACGTCCTCGATCTCGCCAACCCCAAGGCCGCGGCTCACGTCGAGGGCCAGATCAGTGCCCTCGTGGGCGAGCTCGGCATCGACTTCGTCAAGTGGGACCACAACCGCGACCTCCACGAGGCGGTCCGGTCCGACGACCGCGGAGTCGACCGCGCCGCGGTGCACGAGCAGACCGTCGCCTTCTACGCGCTGCTCGACCGGCTGCGCGCCGCCCACCCGGACCTCGAGATCGAGTCGTGCGCCAGCGGCGGCGGCCGGGTCGACCTCGGCGTGCTCGCGCGCACGGACCGCATCTGGACCAGTGACTGCAACGACGCCCTCGAGCGGGCCTCCATCCAGCGCTGGACCTCCCTGCTCGTGCCGGTCGAGCTCATGGGCACCCACATCGGCCCGGCGACGGCCCACACGACGCACCGGACCCTCGACCTGCCCTTCCGGATGCTCGTCGCCCTGCAGGGCCACGCCGGCCTCGAGTGGGACATCGAGACCTGCACGCCGGAGGAGCTCGACGCCCTGCGGGAGTGGTCCGCCCTCTACCGCGAGCTGCGCCCGCTGCTGCACACGGGCGACCTCGTACGAGCCGACCTCGCCGAGGAGCAGGGGCTGCTCGTGACGGGCACGGTGGCCGCGGACCGCGCCGAGGCGGCGTACACCGTCCTCCAGGTCCACACGGGGCCGGCCGCCGTAGCCGGTCTGGTCGTGTTCCCGGGGCTTGACCCCGAGCGCACGTACACGGTGCGGGTGCGCCCGCAGGCAGGGCTTCCGGCGACGGTGCAGAAGCGGGGCCCGCGGTGGTGGGACGAGGCTCTCGCCGACGGCGTCCGCGTGAGCGGGGCGCTGCTCGGGCGGGTCGGCCTGCCCATGCCGGTGCTCGCCCCCGCCCAGGGGCTGCTGCTCCACCTCACCTGACGCTGCAGCCCACCTGACACAATGACGGGCATGCCTGAAACGCCCGCCCCCGCGGTGCTGCCCCGGATCCTGTCCGGCATGCAGCCCACCAGCGACTCCCTGCACCTCGGCAACTACCTCGGGGCGCTGGTCAACTGGGTGGCGCTGCAGGACACCTTCGACGCCTACTACTTCGTCGCCGACCTGCACGCGCTGACCGTGCCGACCAACCCTGCGATGCTGCGCCACCGCACGCGGGTCACCGCTGCCCAGTTCATCGCCGGCGGGGTCGACCCGAAGCGGTCGGCGGTGTTCTGCCAGAGCCACGTCACCGAGCACGCCGAGCTCGGCTGGGTCATGAACTGCCTCACCGCCGACGGTGAGGCCCGGCGCATGACGCAGTTCAAGGACAAGGTGGCCAAGGGCCAGAACGCCAACGTCGGGCTGCTCACCTACCCCATGCTCATGGCGGCCGACATCCTCATGTACGACGCGGCCTACGTGCCCGTGGGCGAGGACCAGCGCCAGCACCTCGAGATCACCCGCGACCTCGCCGAGCGCTTCAACACCCGGTTCGGCGGCGGGCTCGTCGTGCCCGACGCCTACATCGTCAAGGGCGCCGCGAAGATCATGGACCTGCAGGACCCGACGTCGAAGATGAGCAAGACGGGTTCGTCCCCCAAGGGCCTCATCGACCTCATGGAGGACCCCGCCAAGATCGCCAAGAACATCCGCTCGGCGGTCACCGACACCGAGGCCGAGGTCCGCTACGACCCCGTCGCGAAGCCGGGCGTCTCCAACCTCCTGGTGATCCACTCGGTGCTGTCCGGGACCCCGGTCGAGCAGGTGGCGCTGTCGTTCGAGGGCAAGGGCTACGGCGACCTCAAGAAGGAGGTCGCCGAGGTGGTGGTCGAGCGGCTGACGCCGTTCCAGGCCCGCATGTCCGAACTGCTCGACGACCCGGCCGAGCTCGATCGCATCCTCGCCGACGGGGCCGACCGGGCCCGCGAGGTCGCCCGGGCCACCATGGCGCGCGTGCGTGACCGCGTCGGGCTGCTCCCCAGTCTTCGATAGGGTCGAACCGTGCCCACCATCGGCGTCTCGATCGCGATCCCGTCGCCCCATGCGGAGATGCTCCAGGCGAAGCGCGCGTCCTTCGGTGACCCCCTCGCGGAGTGCATCCCGACCCACGTCACGCTGCTCCCGCCGACCGAGGTGCCGCAGGAGGAGCTCGAGGCCGCGGTGAAGCACCTCGAGGAGGTCGCTGCCCAGGGCCACCCCTTCCCGATGGTGCTGAGGGGCACCGGCACGTTCCGCCCCACCTCGCCCGTCGTCTTCGTCCAGGTGTCCGGCGGCATCGCCGACTGCGAGCTGCTCGAGAAGGCTGTGCGCCAGGGGCCGCTCGACCGGCGGCTGGACTTCAACTACCACCCGCACGTCACCGTCGCCCACCACGTGCCGGACCCCAACCTCGACCGCGCGTTCACCGAGCTCTCGGGCTTCGAGTGCGCGTTCGAGGTCGAGGAGTTCCACCTCTACGAGCACGGCGACGACGGTGTGTGGCGACCGGTCCGCTCGTTCGCCCTCGGCGGCTGACACGTGCAGACCCTCAAGAGGTGGTGGGCCCGCCTCCAGGCCACCCACGCGTGGCAGGCCTGGAAGCGCTATGGCGACCACCGCGGCAACGTGCTCGCCGGCGGCGTCGGCTACTTCGCCTTCTTCTCCATCTTCCCCGCGGTGGCGCTCGCCTTCACCATCGGCGGCATCGTCCTGCGCGGGCACCCCGAGCTGCTGACCGAGGTCCGCCAGTACGTCGACCAGACGCTGCCGGGGTTCGTGCGCGACGAGCAGCACAAGACCGGGGTCATCCCCATCGCCATCCCGCAGAAGAACGCCCTGACCATCACCGGTCTGGTGGGCCTCGTCGGCCTCGTGCTCGCCGGCCTGGGCTGGCTCGGGGCCCTGCGTGACGGCATCCGCGCGGTGTTCGAGGCTCCCGGCCAGCCCGGCAACGCGGTCATGCTCAAGCTGCGCGACCTCGGCGTCATGGTCGTGCTCGGCTTCGGCGTGCTCGTCTCGGCCGTCGTGACGGTGGCCGCGGGCGGGGTGGCCACCAAGGTCGCCGAATTGGTCGGCCTGGGCTCACAGTCCTGGGTCGTCGGCGTGGTCGGCTTCGCGATCGGGGTCGTGCTCGACACCGGGTTGACGGCGCTGATGCTGCGTGTCCTCAGCGGCGTGCACATGCCGTGGACCGCACTGCGCAACGGTGCCGTCTTCGGCGGCGTGGCGCTCACCGTCCTCAAGGTCGGTGGCTCGCGGCTCGTGGCCGGCACCACCGGCAACCCCCTCTTCGCCTCCATCGCCGTGGTCGTGGGGTTGCTCGTCTGGCTCAACCTGATCTCCCGGGTGATGCTCGTGGCTGCGGCCTGGGCGGCCAACGACGTGGCGGCGCAGGACGCGGCAGCCAAGGACGCGGCGCGGCTCACCGGGGCGCAGAAGGACAAGCTCGTAGAGGGTCCGGCACCCGAGCCCCTGGACAGCATCCGCGACCGCACCGACGCGGGGCTGCCGACGTTCGGGCAGCGCGCCGCCGACCGCACCTCCGTGGCCGCCGGGGCGGTGCTCGGCGCCGTGGGCACGGTGGCCGTGGGCTCGCTCGCCGGTGGCGTGCGCCGCCTCCTGCGCCGCCGCTGAGGGTCCCTCCGGAGGGAGGGATCAGGCAGGCACCGCCGTACGGCGTCGGAGCCGGTCCCAGAGCGCCCGTTGCAGCAGCAGCGTGAGGACCCCGGCCACCGTCATGCCGACGATGTTGACGCCGAGCTGGGCCGCGGCGCCCCCGAGCTGGCTCCACGCCCCGGAGGCGAGCGCGACGGAGAAGTCCCCGGCTGCGGGCACCGTCGTCACCGAGATGAAGACGCCGACCAGGGCGTTGCTGCGACCCGCCGTGGTCGACAGCACGCCCGCGGCCCCGGCGAGGACCGCGACCACCAGCGACCAGCGGTCCGGCCGCCAGATGAACCCGGTCAGCGGCCGTGGGGAGGCGACCGTCGACGCGTCGATCCACCCGGCGGCGACGGCGGCCAGCGCGATGAGGGTGGTGAGGGCGATGGCGATGACGAACCCGCGCACCAGCAGCCCGAGGGCTCGGGCGGCGAGGCGCCGACGGCCGAGCGCCAGTCCCACGGACAGTGAGGCGACGGCGCTGAACTCCGGCCCCACGACCATCGCCCCGACCACGAGGATCGCCGAGTCCGTCACCACGGCGACCGACGCGATGAGCGTGGCCAGGCACAGGAACGCGTAGTAGGACCACGAGCCGTGCGACTGGCCCTCGGCGGTGTCACGCACCGCGTCCCAGACCACGGCGTCGTCGGGGGCGCCGGGTGCGTGCTTCTCTGCGGCGACGGCGTTGCGTGACGGCGACGCCTCGACGGCGAGGATGGTGATGCCCCCGCGGTCGTGCAGCCCCAGCCGGTCCAGAGCCCTCAGCAGGTCGTCGGTGGCCTCCCGGGCCACATCCGCCTCCACGAGGTCACCGGCCGGCTTGAGACTGCCGCCGCGGGTGAGTGCGAGGTTGGCCACGGCGTGGTTGGGCTCGAGCAGCGCGAGCACCTCGTCGGACAGGTCGGGCGGGACGGCCAGGCGCAGGTGCAGCACGCAGCGACCCTAGCCGCAGAGCCGGAGCGCTCGAGCAGCCGGCGCCATTCCCGGCGGAGCGGTGCCGTCAGTGGCGGGCGGCCCGACGCCTGGCGGCAGCGCGCGAGCCCAGGACGCCCAGCAGGGCGGTGATGGCTGCCAGCACCCCGACGCCGAGCCACGGGGCCTGCTCGCGAGGGGCCAGGCCGATGCCCGGCAGCGCCGCGGCTGCTGCGGTCGCCCGGGACTCATCGGGCTCCGGCGTGGACCCAGCAGCTCCGGCTACCGCGGCGGGGGAGGGCGCCGGGGCGGGCGGCGTCGTCACGGTGCCGGGAGCCACCAAGGTGCCCACGGGCCGGGCCTTCGCGGCGTAACGGAACGCCCAGTCGTACATCGCCGCCTGGGGTCGCCACGAGGAGTCCAGCCCGTACATCTCGGTGAGCAGGTAGGTCCTGCCGCCGCGGGTGACCGCCGAGATGTAGGTGCGGTGCGCCGCCTCGGTGTAGCCGTTCTTGACGCCGATCGTGCCCTCGTAGTTGTACAGCAGCTTGTTGTGGTTGTTGATGACGTAGGAGGCGCGCTTGTGGGTCCTGGGGTCGCGTCGACCCGGGAACGGCGCCTGCTTCGTGGTGACGTAGGTGCGGAAGTCCTGCAGCTTCAACGCTGCCCGGCCGATCAGGGCGAGGTCGTAGGCACTCGACGTCTGGCCCTTGGCGTCCAGGCCGGAGGGGTCGACAGCGACGGTGTCGTGGGCGCCGAGCTGGTCGGCCATGGCGTTCATGGCGGCGATGGTGGCCATCCGGCCACCGGCCGCGGCAGCCAGGGCGTAGGCCGCGTCGTTGCCCGACGACATCAACAGCGCCTGGAACAGCTGGCGCCCGGTGTAGCCGAGGCCGGGCACGAGGCCGACCCTGGTGCCGTCGGCGTCGGCGTCGGTGTTGGTCGCGACGACCACGCGGTCGGGGGACACCTTCGGGATGAGCGTCAGGGCGGTCAGGGTCTTGAGCGTGCTCGCCGGCCTCAGCCGCGCGTGGGGCGCCTTGGCCGCGATGACCTGGCCCGTGTCGAGGTCGGCCAGCAGCCAGGAGACGTCGCGCAGCGCGGGCGGCCGCGGGACCCCCGGTGGCAGGTCGGCGACCAGTCCGGTGGAGGCGAGGCGGGGACCGCCGACGGACAGCTCGGGCCGCACTGTGTCACGGGGGACGGGCAACGGCGTCGTCGTCGGCTTCGGCTTGGCCGCCGTCACCCGTACGGGCGCGACGGCTGCTGGGGCGACAGCGGCTGGTGCGACAGCTGCGGGCGCGGCGACGGCGGAGGGGGGACCGGCCGCCTGCGCGCCGGGTCCGAGGACGACGACGCCGCCGACCGCCAGCACGAGGCTGGCAGCGGCGGCGGGGGTACGTCGTCGGGGCACGCGGAGAAGTGTGCCTCAGAAGCGGCTGGTCAGGAGGGCTCTCTTGACCTCTTGGATCGCCTGCGTCACCTGGATGCCACGCGGGCAGGCGTCGGTGCAGTTGAAGGTGGTGCGGCAGCGCCACACGCCTTCCTTGTCGTTGAGCACCTCGAGGCGCTGGCTGCCACCCTCGTCACGGCTGTCGAAGATGAAGCGGTGCGCGTTGACGATCGCGGCCGGGCCGAAGTACTGGCCGTCGTTCCAGAACACCGGGCAGCTCGTGGTGCACGCGGCGCACAGGATGCACTTGGTCGTGTCGTCGAAGCGGTCGCGGTCCTGCTGGCTCTGGATCCGCTCGCGGGTGGGCTCGTTGCCCGTGGTGATGAGGAACGGCATCACCTCGCGGTAGGCGTCGAAGAACGGCTCCATGTCGACGATGAGGTCCTTCTCGACGGGAAGGCCCTTGATCGGCTCGACGGTGATGGGCTTGTCCGGGTTGACGTCCTTGATGAGCGTCTTGCAGGCGAGCCGGTTCTTGCCGTTGATGCGCATGGCGTCCGAGCCGCAGACGCCGTGGGCGCAGGAGCGACGGAACGACAACGAGCCGTCCTGCTCCCACTTGATCTGGTGCAGGGCGTCGAGCACGCGGTCGGTGGCGTGCGCGGTGACCTGGTAGCTCTCCCAGTGCTGCTCGCTGTCGACCTCGGGGTCGTAGCGCGCGATGCGGAGGGTCACGGTGAACGTCGGGACGGCGCCGACCTTGCCCTCGGTCCCCTCGGTCTTGGCTTCCACGGTGGCGGTCATCAGTACTTGCGCTCCATCGGCTGGTAGCGGGTCACGGTCACGGGCTTGTAGTCGAGGCGCACCTCGTCGGCGAACAGCGCCGACTCGGCCCCGAAACCCTCACCGGCGAGCGGGGCGCGGTAGGCCATGGTGTGCCGCATGAAGTTCACGTCGTCGCGGGCCTCGTAGTCCTCGCGGAAGTGGCCGCCACGCGACTCCTTGCGCGCCAGGGCGCCGAGGGTGATGACCTCGGCGAGCTCGATGAGGAACCCGAGCTCGACCGCCTCGAGCAGGTCGGTGTTGTAGCGACGGCCCTTGTCCTGCACCACGACGTTGGCGTAGCGCTCCTTGAGCTCGTCGATGACGCCGAGCGCCTCCTTCATGGAGCCCTCGGTGCGGAACACCTGGACGTTGCGGTCCATGGTCTCCTGCAGCTCGCGGCGCAGGTCCGCCACGCGCTCGCCGCTCTCGCGGCCGCGGATGCCCTCGACCATGCCGTCGACCAGCGAGGCGGGGTTGGAGGGCAGCTCCACCCAGGCGGCGTTCGCGGCGTACTCCGCGGCGGCGATGCCGGCGCGGCGGCCGAACACGTTGATGTCGAGCAGGCTGTTGGTGCCCAGGCGGTTGGAGCCGTGCACCGACACGCAGGCGACCTCGCCGGCGGCGTAGAGGCCGGGGACGACGTCGGTGTTGTTGCGCAGCACCTCGGTCTCGACGTTGGTCGGCACGCCACCCATGGCGTAGTGGGCGGTCGGGTAGACCGGCACCGGCTCGGTGTAGGGCTCGACGCCGAGGTAGGTGCGCGCGAACTCGGTGATGTCGGGGAGCTTGGCGTCGATGTGCGCCGGCTCGAGGTGGGTCAGGTCGAGCAGCACGTAGTCCTTGTTGGGACCCGCGCCGCGGCCCTCGCGCACCTCGTTGGCCATCGAGCGGGCGACGATGTCGCGCGGTGCGAGGTCCTTGATGGTGGGAGCGTAGCGCTCCATGAAGCGCTCACCGTCGGCATTGCGCAGGATGCCGCCCTCACCACGGGCTGCCTCGGACAGCAGGATGCCGAGCCCGGCGAGGCCTGTCGGGTGGAACTGGAAGAACTCCATGTCCTCCAGCGGGATGCCGCGGCGGAAGGCGACACCCATGCCGTCACCGGTGAGGGTGTGGGCGTTGGACGTCGTCTTGAAGACCTTGCCGGTGCCACCGGTCGCGAAGACCACGGACTTGGCCTGGAACACGTGGATCTCGCCGGTCGCGAGCTCGTAGGCGACGACGCCGGCCGCGTGCTCGACGCCGTCGGCGCCGGTGTTCATGAGCAGGTCGAGGACGTAGAACTCGTTGAAGAACTCCACGCCCTGCTTCACGCAGTTCTGGTAGAGCGTCTGCAGGATCATGTGGCCGGTGCGGTCCGCGGCGAAGCACGAGCGGCGGACCGCGGCCTCACCGTGGTTGCGCGTGTGCCCACCGAAGCGGCGCTGGTCGATCTTGCCCTCGGGCGTGCGGTTGAACGGCAGGCCCATCTTCTCGAGGTCGATCACGGCGTCGATCGCCTCACGGCACATGATCTCCGCAGCGTCCTGGTCGACGAGGTAGTCGCCACCCTTGACGGTGTCGAAGGTGTGCCACTCCCAGTTGTCCTCCTCGACGTTGGCGAGGGCTGCGCACATGCCGCCCTGGGCCGCGCCGGTGTGGGACCGGGTGGGGTAGAGCTTGGTGAGCACCGCGGTACGCGTGCGGGTCGAGGACTCGAGCGCCGCGCGCATGCCGGCGCCGCCGGCTCCGACGATGACGACGTCGTACTTGTGCGTCTGCATCAGGGTTGGTTCCTTCGGTTTTGCAGGGAGGTCATCGTCCGGTGCACACGGAGAGCGTGGACGAGGGGTCGACGCACGGGTCGAAGGTGAAGATGACCAGCGTGCCGAGCACCAGCACCAGGACGGCGCTCGCGACGAGCAGGCCCTTGAGCACCCAGCGCGTGCTGTCCTTCTCGGTGTAGTCGTTGATGATCGTGCGGACGCCGTTGAAGCCGTGGACCTCGGCGAGCCACAGCATCAGCAGGTCCCAGGTCTGCCAGAACGGGCTGGCCCACTTGCCGGCGACGAAGGCGAAGTCGACGCCGTGGATGCCCTCGCCGAGCATGAGGTTGACGAACAGGTGGCCGAAGACCAGCACGAGCAGCAGGACACCGCTGCCGCGCATGAAGACCCAGGACCAGAGCTCGAAGTTGCCGCGGCCCTTGGAGACCCGGCGGTAGCGCGAGGTCTTCGCGGAGACCGCGTCCGGACCGGCGTGGTAGTTGGTCTCGCTGGTGGTGGCGCTCATCATCAGCCTCTCAGTGCGTGAAGACGACGGTCAGGTGGCGGATCGCGAACGGCGCGAAGAGCACCACGAAGCCGATGGCCACGGCCCAGAACATCTGGCGCTGGTACCTCGGGCCCTTGGCCCAGAAGTCGACCGCGATGATGCGAAGGCCGTTGAGCGCGTGGAAGATCACGGCAGCGACGAGGCCGGCCTCCGCGAGCCCGACCACTGGGTTCTTGTAGGCGCTCATGACCTCGTTGTAGGCGTCGGGGGAGACCCGCACCAGCGCCGTGTCGAGCACGTGCGCGAAGAGGAAGAGGAAGATCAGTACGCCGCTGATGCGGTGGGCCACCCACGTCCACATGCCTTCGCGGCCGCGGTAGAGGGTCCCGTTGGCTGCCTGCGCCACTGCGCGTCCCTTTCGAAGCAGGAGTTCGGTCACGGCGAGTCGCGCAGAGCGTCGATGGCCGTTCTTCGTCCGTCAGGTTATCTGTCGCCGCAGGTCGGCCGCGCGCGGGCCTCCTGTGAGAAACCAGACAAGCCGGGTTACCGGCGGGTACCCAGCGCCGCCGGCGACCTCAGCGGGCGGCGGCGCGCGTCGTGCGGACCGAGTCGTAGTGGTCGAGGAGCTCGTCGGTGACGCCGGACCACGAGCGGTGCTCCACCTGCTCCCGTCCCGCGCGACCGAGAGCCTCGCGCTTGGCCCGGTCGCCGGCGAGGTGCGCCACGGCGTCGCGCAGGCCGTCGGGCGAGTCCGGATCGAAGAGCAGTCCGGTGCGGCTGTGGTCGACCAGGTCGAGCGGCCCGCCGCGTGCCGGTGCGACGACGGGGAGCCCCGACGCGGCGGCCTCCTGCAGGGTCTGGCCGAACGTCTCACGGGTCCCGGTGTGGACGAACACGTCGAGCGCCGCATACGCCCGCGCGAGGTCGTCGCCGTCACGCCGGCCGAGGAACACGACGTCGAGCCCTGCCGCCGTGAGCAGGGCCCGGTCGTCGGCGCGGCTGGGTCCGTCGCCCACGACCACGACCCGGGTCCCCGGCACCGTGCGGAGGGCGGCGAGCCGGTGCAGCTCCTTCTCGGGTGCCAGCCGTCCCACGTAGCCGACCAGGACCTGGCCGTCGGGCGCGAGCGCGCGCCGCAGCGCGCGGGTGCCTGCGTCCGCCCGCCACGACGGGTGGAACGCGGCGGCGTCCACGCCGCGGGTCCACAGCGCCGTACGGGGCACGTCGTGCAGCGCGAGCTCGGCCAGGGCTGCGGAGGAGGGGGCCAGCGTGCGGTCGGCGAGGCCGTGCACGTGCCGTACCCACCGCCACGCCGCACGGGCGGCCCCGCGCCCGACCGGTCCGGGCGCGTGCTGGGCCAGGTAGCTGGGTACGTCGGTCTGGTAGACCGCGACCGACGGGATCCCCCGCCTGGCCGTCGCCGTGAGCGCGGCGGCGCCGAGGACGAACGGCGAGGCGACGTGGACGACGTCGGGGTGGAAGGCGGTGAGCGCCGCCTCCACCTCGCCGCTGGGCAGCCCCACCGCGAACTGGCGCACGGGGACGGACGTGAGGCCAAGCACCGGGTACCCGGCCCACTGCTCCGGAGCCGGTCGGGGGGCGAGGACCACCGCGTCGTGACCGCGGTCGCGCAGGCACTCCAGCACCCGGCACACGCTGGTGGTGACGCCGTTGACGCTGGGGAGGAAGGACTCGGTGACCATGGCGACGCGCACGGGACCAGCCTGTGCGGACCCGGTGTGGAGGCCGTGACGTCGCGGGGTGTGTCAGGTGAGCGGGACGTGACCACGAGGTGCGTCGGCTAGCGTTCGCGCCATGTCGAGTCCTGCCACGCGCCCCGAGGGTGCGGCCCCGACCACGTCCGGGACCAGCGCGCACGAGCACTTCTGGGCAGTCATCCCGGCCGGTGGAGCGGGGACCCGGTTGTGGCCGCTGTCGCGGCAGCGCTCGCCGAAGTTCCTGCACGACCTCACCGGCTCGGGCCGTTCGCTGCTGCAGGCCACCTGGGACCGGCTCACGCCGCTGACGGGTTCGCAGGTGCTCGTGGTCACCGGGGCCGCTCACGTGGACGCGGTCCGTGAGCAGCTCCCCGGCCTGCCCGCCGACCAGCTCCTCGCAGAGCCCTCGCCGCGCGACTCGATGGCCGCGATCGGCTGGGCCGCGGCCGTCCTTGAGGCGCGCGACCCCGAGGCTGTCCTCGGGTCCTTCGCGGCCGACCACGTCATCGGCGACGAGGAGGCGTTCCGCGAGTGCGTCACCGCCGCGGTGGCTGCCGCGGCCGACGGCCACGTGGTCACCATCGGGATCGAGCCCACCCATCCCGCAACGGGTTTCGGCTACATCGAGCTGGGTGAACCCCTGGGCGCCGGTCCGGCCCACGCAGTCAGCCAGTTCGTGGAGAAGCCGGACCGCGAGCGGGCGCGGACCTACCTCGCCACCGGCCGGTTCCGTTGGAACGCAGGCATGTTCGTCGTCAGGGCACGGGTCCTGCTCGACCTGCTCGCCGAGTGGCACCCCGAGCTCGCGGCCGGTCTGCGCGCGCTCGCGGCCGACCCCACGCGGCTGGAGCAGGTGTGGCCCGGGCTCGAGAAGATCGCCATCGACCACGCGGTCGCCGAGCCTGCGGCTGCGCAGGGCCGCGTCGCGGTCGTGCCCGGCGGGTTCGGCTGGGACGACGTGGGCGACTTCGCCTCCCTTGGGTCGCTGCTCGAGGACGCGGTCGGTATGCCGGGGGTGCAGGTCCTCGGGGACGCCTCCCAGGTGCGGCTCGTCGACTCCACGGGTGTCGTCGTCCCCGCGAGCGGGAGGCTGGTCGCCCTGGTCGGGGTGGAGGACGTCGTCGTCGTCGACACCCCCGACGCGCTGCTGGTCATGTCCAGGGAGCGCGCGCAGGACGTCAAGGGCGTCGTCGAGCAGCTCCACGTCCAGCGCCGCACCGACCTCACCTGAGCCCAGCCGCCCCGCCGAGGTCCCGGACTTCGGGGGAAGGGCACCGTCATGCGCCGAGGTCCCGGACTTCGGGGGAAGGGCGACGTCATGCGCCGAGGTCCCGGACTTCGGTGGGGTGGTGAGCTCGGTCAGGTCACGAGGTCGCGGTGCCGGAACGCGGCATACCCGGCCGCGCCGGCGAGCAGGGTCACCAGGAGGAGCCCCGCGAGTCCCGCGGCGTCGGCGTCCCCGCCGGGGAGGCTGCCCAGGTGGTCGAACGGCGACAGGCCCATCGCCCAGCCCGGCAGGCTGACGAGCGGACCCAGCTCGCCGATGAGGACGAACGCCGCGAGCAGGCCCCAGGCCGCCGGCGTCCACAGGGGGACGAGGCCGAACAACAGCACCGTCAGGGCGACGCAGACCAGCACGGCAGGGGCGGTGGCCACCGCTGCAGGGAGCACCTCGGCGACGCCCACCTCGCTCACCGCCCCGCCGGACAGGCCTGCGCTGAGGCCCATGACGACGAGCAGCCAGAGGGACCCCAGGACGGCGACGAGCACGTGGCTGGTCAGCCAGCGCCAGCGGCTGACCCTGGTCGCGAGCGCGACCTCTGCGCGTCCGCCGGCCTCCTCCGAGCGCAGCCGCAGCGCGGTCGCGATCCCGAAGGCGGCGGCGCCGACGGCGAGGAACCGGATCTCCGTGCCGAAGAAGACCTCGAGCAGGCTGCCGTGCCCCCCGCTCATCTTGCGGAACATCTCCTCGATGCCCGGGCTGCTGGCGATCTCGTCCACGGACCGGGCGATGCTGCCGATGACCAGGCCGAGCACGGCGTAGCCGGTGGTCCAGCCGAGGAGGGCGCCGCGGTGCAGCCGCCACGCCAGTCCCAGTGGCGACCCGAGCGCGGAGGACGCGCGGGAGGGCCCGGGGCGCGCGGCCCACAACCCCGAGCCGAGGTCGCGGCGCTGCAGCAGGAGGTCGGCGACGACGAGCAGGGCCGCCATCGTCGCCACGGCCGGGAGCACCAGCCACAGCCGGTTCTCCCCGAACGGGCTCACCCGCTCGGCCCAGCCGAGGAACGACGCGTAGGCCAGGTCGGCTCCGCCGGAGGGGTTCGTGGTGCCGCCGGAGGTGTCGGCGACGGCCCGGACGACGAAGGCCAGCAGCAGGGTCGTGAGGGCGATGCCGCCGGCTCCTCGCGCGGTCGAGGTGAGCTGGCAGGCGACCGCGGTGATCCCCACCATGACCAGGCCGGCGACGACCTCCACGACCCCGAGGGCCACCGAACCGGTGGCGTCGACGCCGGTCCCGACGAGGCTCAGGGCCGACAGCCCGCCGGTGGCCAGCACTGCTGCCGTGGCGAGCAGCACGGCGGCCGCGAGCGGGGCGCGTCGCCCGACCACGCCGCCGGCGACGAGCTCGAACCGTCCCTCTTCCTCCTCCGTGCGGGTGTGCCGGCGCACCAGCGCGAAGGCCAGGAAGGCGGTGAAGAGGCTGCCCAGCATGATCGTCTTGAGCACCCCGACCGCGGCCGCGGTGAGTGAGGGGAGCGGTCCGTAGAGCGCCGTGATCGAGGGGTTGTCGGCCATGACCCGCGCCCCGGCGGCCGCCTCGGCGTCGGTGGGGTAGAGCTCCAGGGTGGCCGCCATCGACGAGTAGGCCGTGAGCACCAGGGCCGCCACGCTGGCGATGACCACCCACCGGTCGCGTCGCCAGGCCAGGCGCAGCAGCGGCCAGGTGCCCGCGAAGGTGCTCACGCCCTGACCTCCTCGCCCACGGGGGACGGGGTGGCGAGGTCGTCGCGGTACTGCGAGAGGAACAGCTCCTCCAGCGTCGGGGGCTGGCACGTCAGGGCGAGGATGCCGTGGCCGCCGAGCCGCCCGACCACGTCGCCCACGGAGCTCGACTCGACCGACAGCACGAGGCGGTCGCGGTCGAGCCGGGCGCTGGAGACCCCCGGCCAGGCGCGGGCGTCGGCGAGGTCGGGGGTGTGTCCCAAGGTCGCGGTGACGCTCGTGCGGGTGAGGTGGCGCAGGTCGGCGAGGGTCCCGGAGTCGACGATCCGCCCGGCGCGCACGATGCTGACCCGGTCGGCGGTGGCCTCGACCTCCGACAGGATGTGGCTCGAGAGCAGCACCGTGCGCCCCTGGGCCCGGGCCTGAGCGACCTGCCCCTCGAACACCTTCTCCATGAGGGGGTCGAGCCCCGAGGTCGGCTCGTCGAGGACGAGCAGCGGGACGTTGCTCGCGAGGGCGGCCACGAGGGCGACCTTCTGCCGGTTGCCCTTGGAGTAGGACCGGCCCTTCTTCGTCGGGTCGAGCTCGAAGAGCCGGAGCAGCTCGTCGCGGCGTCCGGTGTCGACGCCGCCGCGCAGCCGGCCGAGCAGGTCGATGACCTCGCCGCCGGTGAGGTTGGGCCACAGCACGACGTCGCCCGGCACGTAGGCCAGCTGCCGGTGCAGCTCGGTGGCGTCGCGCCACGGGTCGCGGCCGAGCAGGGTCACCGTGCCGGCGTCCGCGCGCAGCAGCCCGAGCAGGATGCGGATGGTGGTCGACTTGCCCGACCCGTTGGGCCCGAGGAAGCCGTGCACCTCACCCTCGTGGACGGTGAGGTCGAGTCCGTCGAGCGCGACGGTGGAGCCGAAGGTCTTGCGCAGGCCGGTGGCCTCGAGGACAGCTGCCATGGCCTCGAGTGTACGCAGTCTTCAGAAGATTCTGAATGGTCTAAAGTAATCGTCATGGTGAGCGCGCGGCAGCCGGAGGACGAGAGCCGCACCGGGCGGGAGCGGTTCGTGGAGCGGTTCGGCTCCGAGCTCACCGCAGCCGGTATGCAGCGGCTCCCCTCGCGCGTGTTCGCCTGCCTGCTCGCCGACGAGGACGGACGCATGACCGCGGCCGAGATCGGGGAGGCGCTCGCGGTGAGCCCGGCCTCGGTCTCCGGAGCGGTGCGCGCGCTGCAGCAGATGCGGATGATCCACCGGGAGCGCGAGCCCGGCAGCCGTCGCGACGTCTACGTCGTGGCCGACGACGCCTGGCACGACGTGATGATGAGCTCCTCGTCCACCTACGCGCCGCTGACGCAGACCCTGCGCGAGGGGGTCGAGCAGGTCGGGGGAGCCGGGTCGGGCGCCGGTGCGCGGCTGGCGTTGAGCGTGGCGTTCCTCGAGTTCGTCACCGAGGAGATGCAGCAGCTCTCGGAGCGGTGGGACCGGCGTCGCGCGGAGCTCGGCCACTGACCGCGTGACCCACCCCACGGTGAGGTCGGCCACGCACGGTGCTCGCGCGGCGTACCGGCTCACTATCGTGGCCCCCATGCCCGCTGACGTCCCCGAAGCACGCTCCGAGTCCGACCTCCCGATCAAGGCCGTTTACGGCGCGGACGACCTCCGGGGCTTCGACCCGGCCGAGCAGCTCGGCGCCCCGGGACAGTACCCGTACACCCGCGGCGTCTACCCGAACATGTACACCGGGCGCCCGTGGACGATGCGCCAGTACGCCGGGTTCGGCACCGCCAAGGAGAGCAACGAGCGCTACCACGAGCTCGTCGCCAACGGCACCGGCGGACTGTCCGTCGCCTTCGACCTGCCGACCCAGATGGGCTACGACTCCGACGAGGCCATCGCCAGCGGCGAGGTCGGCAAGGTCGGTGTCGCGATTGACTCCATCGACGACATGCGGACGCTGTTCGGCGGCCTGCCGCTCGGCGAGCTGTCGACCTCGATGACGATCAACGCCCCGGCCTCCACGCTGCTGCTCATGTACCAGCTCGTCGCCGAGGAGAACGGCGCCGACCCGGCCGCGCTCGCCGGCACGATCCAGAACGACGTGCTCAAGGAGTACATCGCCCGCGGCACCTACATCTACCCGCCGAAGGAGTCGCTGCGGCTCATCAGCGACATCTTCGCCTACTGCGCCAAGGAGATGCCGCGCTGGAATACCATCTCCATCAGCGGCTACCACATGGCAGAGGCCGGAGCGACGCCCGCGCAGGAGATCGCCTTCACCCTCGCCAACGCGAAGGAGTACGTGCGCGCCGCCCTCGCTGCAGGGCTCGACGTCGACGACTTCGCGCCGCGGCTGTCCTTCTTCTTCGTCGCGCGGACGACCCTGCTCGAGGAGGTCGCGAAGTTCCGGGCGGCCCGGCGCATCTGGGCCCGGATCATGCGCGAGGAGTTCGGCGCGAAGAACCCCAAGAGCGAGATGCTGCGGTTCCACACCCAGACCGCCGGGGTCCAGCTCACCGCCCAGCAGCCCGAGGTCAACCTCGTGCGAGTCGCGCTCCAGGGGCTCGGCGCCGTCCTCGGCGGCACCCAGTCGCTGCACACCAACTCCTTCGACGAGGCCATCGCGCTGCCGACCCAGAAGGCCGCCCGCCTCGCCCTGCGCACCCAGCAGGTCATCGCCTACGAGACGGATGTGACCAAGACCGTCGACCCGTTCGCCGGCTCCTACGTCGTCGAGTCGATGACCGACGACGTCGAGGCAGCCGCGCTCGAGCTCATCCAGGCCGTCGAGGACCGCGGGGGAGCGGTCGCCGCGATCGAGCAGGGGTTCCAGAAGTCCGAGATCGAGCGCTCCGCCTACCGCATCGCCCTCGAGATCGACAGCAAGGAGCGCACCGTCGTGGGCCTCAACCGGTTCGCCCTCGACGAGGAGGAGCCCTACGAGCCCCTGCGCGTCGACCCCCAGATCGAGCACGACCAGCGCGAGCGCCTCGCCGCGCTCCGGGCCGAGCGCGACAACGAGGCCGTGGAGCGCGCCCTCGAGGCGGTCCGTGAGGCGGCGCGCGGCACCGACAACGTGCTCTACGCGATGAAGGAGGCCCTGCGCCTGCGCGCCACGGGCGGCGAGATCAGCCACGCGCTGCGCGACGTCTGGGGCCTCTACGTCCCGCGCGAGACCTTCTGACGCCGGGCGGCGACCGGCGGGGTCGGACGGGGGCGCGCGAGTAGAGTGCGCCGTGACATGAGCGACCACCTGCTGCTTTCCGACCTCGGCCTCACCATCGACGCCCTCGCCCCCGAGCTCCAGGACCTGCAGCGGGACCTGCACGCCCACCCCGAGCTGTCCCGCGGCGAGGTCCGGACCACCGCGCTCGTCGACGCGAGGCTGCAGGCGGCCGGGATCCGCACCCAGCGCCTGCCGGTGACCGGGCTCGTCGCCGACCTCGGTGCGGAGCAGCCCGCCTACCGCGTCGCCCTGCGCGCCGACCTCGACGCCCTGCCCGTCGGCGAGCGCACCGGGCTCGCCTGGGCCTCGACGACCGAGGGCATCTGCCACGCCTGCGGCCACGACGTGCACGTCAGTGCCGCGGTCGGTGCGGCGCTGGCCCTCAAGGCCCACGAGGACCGGCTGCGCGAGCGCGGCGTCGCGGTGCGGCTGCTGTTCCAGCCCGCGGAGGAGGTCATCCCGGGTGGGGCCGTGGAGCTCGTCGCCGCGGGCGCCCTCGACGGTGTCGACGCCGTCTTCGCGGTCCACTGCGACCCCAGCCTCGACGTGGGCAGCGTCGGCCTCCGCGACGGCGCCATCACCGCGGCGGCCGACCGGGTCGTGGTCCACCTGAGCGGGCGCGGCGGCCACACCAGCCGCCCCCACCTGACCGAGGACCTCACCTTCGCGCTCGCCAAGGTCGTCACCGAGCTCCCCGCCGTCCTGTCCCGACGCCTCGACCCGCGGACGGCCTTCGCGCTGGTCTGGGGAGAGGTGCACGCGGGCCAGGCAGCCAACGTCATCCCCTCCAGCGGCACCGCCTCCGGCACGCTGCGCATGCTCGACGCCACCGCGTGGAGCACCGTGGGCCCCCTGCTCGCCGAGGCGGTCGACCACGTTGTGGCGCCGTACGCGGTCACGGCCGTCCTCGAGCACATCCAGGGCGTGCCCCCGGTGGTCAACGACGCGGAGGCGATCGAGGTCCTGCGCCACGCGGCGGAGGGTATGGGGCTCAGCCCCGTGGGGACGCCACAGTCGCTCGGGGGCGAGGACTTCGCCTGGTACCTGCGCGAGGTGCCCGGTGCGATGGCCCGGCTCGGGACCCGCAGCCCCGGCGGGCACACCTACGACCTGCACCAGGGTGACCTCGTCGTCGACGAGGGCTCGGTCGTCCAGGGCGCCCGGCTGCTGGCCGGTGCGGTGGTGGCCGGAGTGGTCAAAGCCGTGGCAGAACGGACAGTCGCGGATCGGTAACGGTTTGCAAGATGTGTGACCGAAGGCCCTAAATCCGCGCAGTTCTTGCGGCTATCCTCACGCCCTAGTGGCGCAGCACTGCGCCTCGCAGACCAAAGAACAGGAGACAGCCTTGCGTCACACGATGAAGGTTGCAGCGGTCGTGTCGGTGGCAGCACTGACGCTCGCCGCGTGCGGTGACTCGGGCTCGGACAAGCCCAGCTCCAGCGGCTCGAGCTCCAGCTCGAGCTCGAGCAAGAAGAGCGACATCAAGGTCGGCATGGCCTACGACGTGGGTGGACGCGGTGACCAGTCGTTCAACGACTCCGCCGCCGCCGGCCTCGACAAGGCGAAGTCCGAGCTGGGCGTGCAGATCAAGGAAGCCGCAGCCGTCAACGGCGAGAACGAGGCCGCTCGCGAGGAGCGCCTCCAGCAGCTGATCGACGCGGGCTACACCCACGTCGTCGCGGTGGGCTTCGCCTACGCCGCCTCCGTGGGCAAGGCCGCCAAGGACAACCCCGACGTCCACTTCGCGATCGTCGACGACGCGTCCCCCGACTCCAAGGGCGCCAACGTCGACCAGATCACCTTCGCCGAGAACGAGGGCTCCTTCCTCGTCGGTGCAGCTGCCGCGCTGAAGTCCAAGGCGGGCCACATCGGCTTCGTCGGTGGCGTCAACGTGCCGCTCATCAAGAAGTTCGAGGCCGGCTACATCGCGGGCGCCAAGGCCGTCAACCCCAACATCAAGGTCGACAGCCAGTACCTCACCCAGCCGCCGGACTTCGGTGGCTTCGGTGACCCGGCCAAGGGCAAGACCGCGGCCGAGGGCATGTACCAGGGCGGGGCGGACATCGTCTACCACGCTGCTGGTGGCTCCGGCGGCGGCGTCTTCACGGCGGCCAAGGCGGCCGGCAAGCTCGCCATCGGTGTCGACTCCGACCAGGCGCTCACGGCGCCCGCGGACGTCCGCCCCGTCATCATGACCTCGATGATCAAGAAGGTCGACGTCGCGGTCTACGACTTCATCAAGTCGGCTGCGGACGGCAAGGAGCTGACGGGCAACAACGTCTACGACCTCAAGGCCGGCGGCGTGGACTACGCCACCACCGGTGGCCAGGTCGACGACATCAAGACCAAGCTCGACGACTACAAGCAGCAGATCATCGACGGCAAGATCAAGGTGCCCACCACCCCCTGATCAACCCCGATCAACCACATGGTGGTCGTTCACGGCCCGGGCGGCGCGGTAGCGTCTGACCCGGGCCGTGTGCGTCTGCCGCACCACGGCCCAGCCGTCCCCGACCCGCGCGCCCGGTATGCCCGCCCATGCGCCGAACCGCCCGCACCGACGCGGGCCCGGACCAGGAGTGTCGCCATCACTGCCTCCCCACCGCTGACGCAGACCACCGCCTCGGGAACCCCGGCCGTCGAGCTCGAGGGCATCACCAAGCGCTTCCCCGGCGTGGTCGCCAACAAGGACGTCACCTTCTCGGTGCGCCGGGGGACCGTCCACGCGATCGTCGGGGAGAACGGCGCCGGCAAGTCGACCCTCATGAAGATCCTGTACGGCGTGCAGCGCCCCGACGAGGGGACGATCAAGGTCGACGGCAACGTCGTCAACCTGCACTCGCCGTCGGACGCCATCGCCGCCGGCATCGGCATGGTGTTCCAGCACTTCATGCTCGCCGACAACTTCTCCGTCCTCGAGAACGTCGTCCTCGGCGCCGAGAAGCTCCACGGCATCGGTGACGCCGCCCGCCACGAGATCCAGCGGATCTCCGACACCTACAAGCTCGGCATCGACCCCGACGCCCTCGTGGGCGACCTGGGCGTGGGCGCGCGCCAGCGCATCGAGATCCTCAAGGTCCTCTACCGCGGCGCCAGGACCCTCATCCTCGACGAGCCCACCGCAGTCCTCGTGCCGCAGGAGGTCGACGAGCTGTTCGGCCAGCTCGCGGACCTCAAGGACGAGGGCGTGACCGTCCTGTTCATCTCCCACAAGCTCGACGAGGTCCTCAAGGTCGCCGACTCGATCACCGTCATCCGGCGCGGCACCACGATCGACACGGTCGACCCGTCCACCGTCAACGCCCGGCAGCTCGCCGAGCTCATGGTCGGGTCCGAGCTGCCCTCGCCCACCACCGAGGAGTCCACGGTCACCGACCGTGTCCTGCTGCGCGTCGAGGACCTCGTCCTCGGCGGGGGAGGAGGCGGCCGGCCGGTCCTCGACGGCATCTCCCTGACCATCCACGCCGGGGAGGTGCTCGGCATCGCCGGCGTCGAGGGCAACGGCCAGGCCGAGCTCGTCGAGGTCATCATGGGGATGCGTGAGCCCACCTCGGGGCGCGTGTTCCTCGGCGACCGCGACATCTCCGACTGGGGCACCCGCGACATCCGCGAGGCCGGCGTCGGCTACATCCCCGAGGACCGGCACCGCCACGGCCTGCTGCTCGAGGCGCCGCTGTGGGAGAACCGCATCCTCGGCCACCAGACCGAGAAGCCCAACGTCAAGGGCCAGCTCATCGACGCCGCCTCGGCCAAGGCCGACACGGAGCGGATCGTCAAGGAGTACGACGTCCGCACCCCGTCGATCTTCGTCACCGCCGGATCGCTGTCCGGTGGCAACCAGCAGAAGCTCATCATCGGGCGCGAGATGAGCCACTCGCCGAAGGTGCTCGTCGCGGCCCACCCGACGCGTGGCGTCGACGTCGGCGCCCAGGCCTCGATCTGGGACCACATCCGTGCAGCCCGGCGGGAGGGACTCGCGGTGCTGTTGATCTCGGCCGACCTCGAGGAGCTCATCGGCCTGTCCGACACCATCCGCGTCATCCTGCGCGGCCAGCTGTCCGGCGACTTCGACCCCGACCAGGTGACCGCCGAGGACCTCGGCGCCGCCATGACGGGCGCCGGCGAGAAGGAGCAGACCCGATGAACCGCCTCAGCCCGCGCCGGATCGGCCTCGCCCTGGCGGCCCCGGTGCTCGCCCTCCTGGTGGCGTTCGTCATCACCTCGTTGGTGCTCACCCTGTTCGGTGACCCGGTCCTGGAGGTGTGGAAGACGATCCTGCACGTCCCGAAGCCGCGCCAGACGGTGCAGATCGTCAACGCCGCGACGGTGTTCTACCTGTCGGCGGTCGCGGTGGCGGTCGGCTTCCGGATGAACCTGTTCAACATCGGCGTCGACGGCCAGTACCGCGTCGGCGTCTTTGCCGCCGCCGTGTTCGCGGGCCAGGCCTGGCTGCCGGGCGTGTTCAACGTGCTCGTCGCCATCGTCGTCGCGATGGTGGCGGCCGGCCTCTGGGCCGGCATCGCGGCATACCTCAAGGTGAGGCGCGGCGTCTCCGAGGTGATCTCGACGATCATGCTCAACGCCATCGCCACCGGTGTCGTGAGCTGGTTGTTCGCGAAGGTCGCCCAACGTTCCGAGGGCAGCAACATCACCGAGACCAAGACCATCCCCGAGTCCTCGCAGCTCGAGGGCCTCAAGCTGATCCCCGGCGCCACCAACCGCGTGTTCACGCTCGTGGTGCTCGCCGTCATCGTGGGGGTGCTCTACTGGTTCGTGCTGGGCAAGACGCGGTTCGGGTTCGACCTGCGCGCCACCGGCCGCTCCGAGACCGCAGCCGTGGCCAGCGGCGTCAACGTGCCCCGGATGGTGATGACCGCGATGGTCGCGTCCGGGGCGCTGGCGGGGCTCGTGGGCATGCCGCAGCTGTTCGGCCAGGACCACAACTACGGCACCACGATCCAGTCGGGGCTCGGCTTCGCCGGCATCGGCATCGCCCTGCTCGGGCGCAACAACCCGATCGGCATCGCCGTCGCCTCGCTGCTCTGGGCCTTCCTGGACATCCAGTCCAACGCCCTGCAGATCGGCGTCGGCGTGGCCCAGGAGATCGTCTTCATCATCCAGGGCGTGATCCTCTTCGCGGTCGTCATCGCCTACGAGCTGATCCGGCGCACCGACATCAGGCTCGAGCAGCAGCGGGTGGCCCGGGAGCTGGCCGCCCAGCGACACTCGACCGCCGCCACGGAAGGAGCCCCGGCATGAGCGCCGCCGGACTCGAGATCGGCACCACGACCGTGACCGACCGGCCGCGCACGCGGCGACGCCTGGGCCTGCGCGAGTGGGCCGTCGTCGCCGTCGGTGCGGTGGCCGTCATCGCCATCCTGCGCGTCGTCAGCGGCGCCAGCGACATCGCCTCCTCGGGCGCCCTCGCCGCCGCGATCGGGCTCGCGGTGCCGATCGGCCTCGCCGGCCTCGGCGGCCTGTGGTCCGAGCGCGCGGGCGTGGTCAACATCGGGCTCGAGGGCATGATGATCCTCGGCACCTGGGGGGCGGGCTTCTGCGGCTACCAGTGGGGCCCGTGGGCGGGTGTCGTCGGCGCGATCGTGATGGGCATGCTCGGTGGCCTGATCCACGCGGTGGCCACGGTGACGTTCGGCGTCGACCACATCGTCTCGGGTGTCGCCATCAACATCATCGGCCTCGGCATCGCCAAGTACCTCTCGGTGCGGTTCTTCACCGGCAAGCCCGGTGGCGGCCCCACCCAGTCGCCGACCATCGACCCGCTGCCCGACTTCACCCTGCCCGGCGTCTCCGACGGCCTCGGCACCCTGGAGCGCAAGCACTGGTTCTTCGTCAGCGACCTCGCCGCGATCGTGCGCGCCGTCTGCACCAACCTGTCGGTGCTGACGGTCATCGCCGTGCTGCTGTTCGTCGGCACGTGGTGGGTGCTGTGGCGCACGTCGTTCGGCCTGCGCCTGCGCTCGGTCGGCGAGTCCCCGGTGGCCGCGGAGTCGCTCGGCGTCCACGTGCTGCGCTACAAGTTCCTCGCCGTGCTCATCTCCGGTGGCCTGGCGGGTCTCGGCGGTGGCTTCCTCGCCATCGTCGCGGCCAACATCTACCGCGACGGCCAGACCGGCGGCCGTGGCTACATCGGCCTCGCCGCCATGATCTTCGGCAACTGGCGACCCGGTGGCCTGCTCGCCGGCGCCGGCCTCTTCGGCTACACCGACGCGGTCCAGCTGCGCGGTGGCGGCAACGTCCACGCCTTCCTCCTGCTGTTCGCGGTGCTGCTCGTGGCGATCGGGATCTGGCAGGTCGTGCGCAACCACCGCACCGTCCAAGGCGTCCTCGCGGTCGTCGTCGGGGTGCTCGTCGGCTGGTGGTACCTCGCCGCCGACGCCGTGCCCGCAGAGCTCACCGGCACGACGCCGTACGTCACCACCCTGCTCGTGCTCGCCTTCGCCTCCCAGCGCCTGCGCATGCCCGCCGCCGACGGGCAGATCTACCGCAAGGGCGAGGGCCACTAGTGGCAGCAGGGGAGGGGCACAGCGCGGAGCAGGACGCGCGCCACACCTCCGAGGTCGACTGGGACGCCCTGCGCGCCCGGGCGGTCGAGGTGATGGGCAAGGCGTACGCGCCGTACTCCCGCTTCCCGGTTGGCGTCGCGGGCATCGTCGACGACGGCCGCGTCGTCGTGGGGTGCAACGTGGAGAACGCCGCCTACGGCGTGGCCCTGTGCGCCGAGTGCGGCATGGTGTCCGAGCTCGTCGCCACCGGCGGCGGGCGCCTCGTCGCGGTGTCCTGCGTCGGCCGCGACGGCGAGCCCCTCATGCCGTGCGGTCGCTGCCGCCAGCTGCTGTGGGAGCACGGTGGGCCCACCTGCCTGCTGCTGACGCCCGAAGGGGTGCTGCCGATGACCGAGGTGCTGCCCCAGGCGTTCGGCCCCGACAACCTCTCGATCGCCGCCCCACCCACCTGACCCCCGGGTCCTGGCGCCGCCCGCCCCGCCCGCGGGCCGAACGCGCCTACAGCGGCACCGGCGGGTCGGTCGCGTCGGGAACGCTGTGCGTATGGGGGTCCTTACCACTGGTCTTCACCCGGTCCGAGGCGCTCGCGGCCGGGTTGACCGACAAGGCCCTGCGCGGCCCTCGCGTGCAGCGGGTCCTGCGCGGCACCTACGTCAGCGCTGGCGTCGAGCTCGATGCCCGCGTGCGAGCGCTGGCCGCCCTGCGCCTCGCCCCTACGGGATCCGTGGCCGCCCGCGCTACGGCCGCGGTCCTGCTCGGTGCCGTCGTGCCCCACGACACGCGCGTGCACCTGCGCATGCCGGCCGGCCAGCTGCGCCTGCCCGGCGTGGACGCGCGCGTGCGAAGGGGGCGACGGCCGCACGCGCTGGTGCGCGGCGTACCGGTCACGACGGCGGAGGACACCTTCGTGGACCTCACCGCGGAGCTCGACCTGGTCGACCTCGTGGTCCTCGGCGACTCCCTGGTACGGCGCGGCCGCACCTCCCCGGAGCGCCTCGTCGCCGTTGCCGCGCGGCTGCGCGGCCGGCACGCGCGCCTTGCTCGCCGGGCGGCGGGTTTCGTCCGGGCCGGGGTGGACTCGCCGATGGAGTCGCGCCTGCGGATGCTGCTCGTGCTCGCCGGGCTGCCGGAGCCGGCGGTCAACCACATCGAGTGCGACGAGTGGGGGCGGTGGTTGCGCCGGTACGACCTGTCGTGGCCGGAGCTGCGAGTCGCCGTGGAGTACGACGGTCGCCAGCACGCGGAGTCGCAGCGGCAGTGGGAGCGGGACGTGGAGCGGCGCGAGGAGCTCGACCTCGACGGCTGGCGCATCGTCGTCGTCCTGTCCAAGGGCGTCTACCGCGAGCCCGAGCGCACCCTGGACCGGGTCGTGGCCGCGTTGCGGGCACGCGGCGTACGGGCGCGTGTCACCAGCGACGAGTGGCGGCTCCATTTCCTCGGCCGCGGCTGAGGGCGAGTTGCGCCGGAAGGTGCAGGAATCGCCCCGCGGGGGCTGGGATCGGGGCGAATTGAGCCGCAAGCAGCAGTTCTCGCCCCGTGCCGGGGACAGGCCCGGATCTGACACGATGAGCGCATGAGTGAGCGCTTCGATGCCGTGGACGTCATCATCACCAAGCGGGGGCGCGGGGAGCTGTCCGACGCCCAGATCGACTGGGTGATCGACGCGTACACCCGTGGTGCGGTCGCCGACGAGCAGATGTCGAGCCTGGCCATGGCGATCCTGCTCAACGGCATGGACCGTCGCGAGATCTCCCGCTGGACCGCGGCCATGATCGCCAGCGGTGAGCGCATGAACTTCTCGTCGCTGTCGCGCCCGACCGCCGACAAGCACTCGACCGGGGGCGTCGGCGACAAGATCACCCTGCCGCTGGCCCCGCTCGTTGCCGCCTGCGGCGTCGCGGTGCCACAGCTGTCTGGCCGCGGCCTCGGCCACACCGGAGGCACGCTCGACAAGCTCGAGTCGGTGCCCGGCTGGCGCGCGGCCCTGAGCAACGACGAGATGATGCGCCAGCTCGAGGACGTCGGCGCGGTCATCTGCGCCGCCGGCGACGGGCTGGCCCCGGCCGACAAGAAGCTCTACGCCCTCCGTGACGTCACCGGCACCGTCGAGGCGATCCCACTCATCGCCTCCTCGATCATGAGCAAGAAGATCGCCGAGGGCACGGGCGCGCTGGTGCTCGACGTGAAGGTCGGCAGCGGCGCGTTCATGAAGACGGTCGAGGACGCCCGCGAGCTCGCCCGCACCATGGTCGACCTGGGCACCGACGCCGGCGTCAACACCGTCGCCCTCCTGACCAACATGCAGGTGCCGCTCGGCCTCACTGCCGGCAACGCCCTCGAGGTGCGCGAGTCGGTCGAGGTGCTCGCCGGTGGTGGGCCCGAGGACGTCGTCGAGCTCACCCTGGCCCTCGCCCGGGAGATGCTGGCCGCAGCCGGACGCGACGACGTCGACCCTGCCGACGCGCTCAAGGACGGGCGGGCCATGGATGCTTGGAAGTCGATGATCCGCGCGCAGGGCGGTGACCCGGACGCCGAGCTGCCGGTGGCCAAGGAGACCCACGAGGTGCTGGTCCCGGCCGACGGGGTGCTGACCGAGCTCGACGCCCTCAAGGTCGGCGTGGCCGCCTGGCGCCTCGGCGCGGGTCGCGCACGCAAGGAGGACCCGGTGCAGGCCGGCGCCGGTGTCGAGATGCACGCCAAGCCCGGCGCCACCGTACGTGCCGGCGAGAAGCTGCTGACCCTGCACACCGACACCCCCGAGCGGTTCGAGCGGGCGCTGGAGTCCCTCGACGGTGCGTTCACCATCGCCCCGGAGGGCAGCCGGCCGGACCTGCTGCCCCTCGTCATCGAGAAGATCTCCTAGGGTGGGGCCGTGCCAGAGCTGATCACGACGCCCACGACCATCCCCGTCCCCGGGGGCAAGGTCATCGACGAGCACGTCGGCCGGGTCAACACCGGTTCCGAGGCGGTCTCCGTCGCCCACATGAAGGCTCCGGCCGACTGGACCGAGCCGTTCCAGACGCCGCAGTTCGACGAGATCACCCTCGTCCTCGCCGGCGCGGTCCTGCTCGACCACGACGGCGGCCGGCTGCGCGTCGAGGCCGGCCAGAGCGTGGTCACCCGGGCGGGGGAGCGGATCCGCTACTCGACCGGGTCCGAAGGTGCCGAGTACGTCGCGGTGTGCCTCCCGGCGTTCTCCCCGGAGACCGTCGGGCGCGAGGAGGAGGACGAATGATCTTCGGCCGCAAGGACAAGAGCGACACCACTTCGACGACCGCGCCCGAGCCGGGGTCGGTCGAGGACCAGATCCTGCGCGCCCCCAAGGCGCTCCTGCACGACCACCTCGACGGTGGGCTGCGTCCGCAGACGATCGTCGAGATCGCCGACGAGGTCAGGTACGGCGGGTTGCCGGCCACCGACGCGGAGAGCCTCGGCACGTGGTTCCGCGAGAGCGCGGACTCGGGCTCCCTGGAGCGCTACCTCGAGACGTTCGACCACACCCTCGCCGTGATGCAGACGGCCGACGGGCTGCGTCGCGTCGCCAAGGAGTGCGTCCTCGACCTGGCAGCCGACGGCGTCGTCTACGCCGAGAGCCGCTACGCCCCCGAGCAGCACCTGCAGGCCGGCCTGGCGCTCGAGGACGTCGTCGAGGCCGTCAACGAGGGTTTCCGCCAGGGCGAGAAGGAGGCGGCTGCCGTCGGCACGCCCATCCGGGTCACCGCCCTGCTGACGGCCATGCGCCACGCCGCCAAGAGCACCGAGATCGCCGAGCTCGCCGTCCGCTACCGCGACCAGGGCGTCGCCGGGTTCGACATCGCCGGGGCGGAGGCTGGCTTCCCTCCCACCCGTCACCTCGACGCGTTCGAGTACCTCCGCCGCGAGAACGCCCACTTCACGATCCACGCCGGTGAGGCGTTCGGGCTGCCGAGCATCTGGGAGGCGATCCAGTGGTGCGGCGCCGACCGGCTCGGCCACGGCGTGCGCATCGTCGACGACATCCTCGTCAACGACCGGCCGTTCGCGGCCGACCCCGCCAAGGCCCTCGCCGCTGACCGCGAGGACATCTACCTCGGCCTGCTCGCTGCCTACGTGCGTGACACCCGTATCCCGCTGGAGATGTGCCCGAGCAGCAACGTCCAGACCGGTGCAGCGGAGTCCGTTGCGCTGCACCCGATCACGCTGCTGAAGCGGCTGCGCTTCCGGGTCACGGTCAACACCGACAACCGCCTCATGAGCGGCACGTCGATGTCGCGGGAGATGGGGCTGCTCGTCGACGAGGCGGGCTGGACCATGGACGACCTTCGCTGGGTCACCATCAACGCCATGAAGTCGGCGTTCATCCCGTTCGACGAGCGCCTCGCCATCATCGACGGCGTGGTCAAGCCCGGCTACGACGCGCTCCTCAAGGCCCCCACCGCCTGAGCCTCAGCGGGCGAGCGACGACAGCAGCGGCTCGAGGTCCTTGGCGCGGGCCGGCGTGGCGCCGAGCGCCTCCTGCCGGGCCACGACGGTGGGCTCGGCGCGCATGAGGGTGAGCCCGCGCCGTACGAGGGTCCACGGCGGCTTGCGCCGCTCCCTCAGGTCACGGGCCAGGCGCCGGACGAACGTGACGAACGGTCGGTGGTGCACGCAGTACGCGGCCGCGAGCAGGCCGCACTCGCGCAGCTCGCCGATGATCTCGGCGGCGAAGATGCCCTCGGCGAGCACGAGGTCGTGGGGGCCGGCCTGGACCGTGGTCGAGGAGACCGCGCGGCTCAGCGAGATGTCGTAGACGGGGGTGCTGACCGACCCGGTGCCGACGAGGGTGGCCAGCGCCTGCACCGCCTGGCTGCGGTTCCACGAGTCCGGGTGGTCCCAGTCGACGATGCCCAGCTCCTCGCTGCGCGGCATGGCCGGGTCGTCCTCGTCGCGGTAGAAGTCGTCGAGCCGTACGATCGGCCAGCCGTGCGCGGCGTGCAGGCGCTCGGCGAGGCGGGACTTGCCCGCACCGCTCGGCCCCGCGAGGACGACCACCCGGGCGGAGGTGTGGTCGCCGGGGTGGTCGGCCGTCAAGGGTCAGCGGCCCTTGGGGTGCCAGACGGTCTTGGTCTCGAGGAACGCCGTGATGCGCGACAGGTCGGGGGTCCGGGTCCAGTCGGGCTCGACCGCCTCGACGCCCTCGCCGGCGGGCCGCAGCACGCGCTTGAGGTTCTCGGCCGCGGCGAGCTCGAGGTCGCCCCAGACCACGCCGTCCGCATCTGCCGCGCCCGCGAGGTCGATGGCGTTGACGTCGCGGTGCGAGGCCACCCACGGGGCCACCTCGGCGGTGCGGCCGGTGATGATGTTGACGACACCACCGGGCACGTCGGACGTCGCCAGGGCCTCGGAGAGCGTGACGGCCGGCAGGGGCCGCAGCTCGCTCGCGAGGACGACGGCGGTGTTGCCGGAGGCGATGACCGGCGCCACGACGGAGATGAGCCCCAGGAGCGAGGAGCGTTGCGGCGCAAGGACGCCCACGACCCCCGTCGGCTCGGGTGCCGAGATGTCGAAGTAGGGGCCGGCGACGGGGTTGAGCCCGCCGAGCACCTGTGCGAGCTTGTCGGTCCACCCTGCGTACCAGACCCACCGGTCGATCGCGGCGTCGACGACCGCCTCGGCCCGGCGCTCGGTCAGGCCCTCGCCCGCGCGCACCTCGGCGACGAACTGGGCGCGGCGGCCCTCCATCACCTCGGCGACGCGGTAGAGCACCTGGCCGCGGTTGTACGCGGTCGCGCCGGCCCACTTCGGGAACGCCGCGCGGGCGGCGACGACGGCGTCACGGGCATCCTTGCGCGAGCCCTGCGAGGCGTTGGCGAGGAACCGCCCACGGCCGTCGACGACCTCGTAGGAGCGCCCGGACTCCGAGCGGGGGAACTTCCCGCCGATGTAGAGCTTGTAGGTCTTGCGCACGTCGACGCGCGCGTCGGTGGCAGTCCGCTGGTTGGTCGGCATCGCGGAGATCACCCGTTGCTTTCGGTCGTGACGTAGGCGGACAGGCCGTGGCGGCCACCCTCGCGGCCGTAGCCCGACTCCTTGTAGCCGCCGAAGGGGCTGGTCGGGTCGAACTTGTTGAAGGTGTTGGCCCAGACCACACCGGCCCGGAGCTGGTCGGCCATCCAGAGGATGCGCGAGCCCTTCTCGGTCCAGACGCCGGCGGAGAGGCCGTACGGCGTGTTGTTGGCCTTGGCGACGGCTTCCTGCGGCGTGCGGAAGGTCAGCACCGACAGGACGGGCCCGAAGATCTCCTCCTGGGCGATGCGGTGCGTCTGGCTGACGCCGGTGAACACCGTCGGGCGGAACCAGAAGCCCTTGGCGGGCAGCTCGCAGCCGTTGTCCCAGCGCTCGGCGCCCTCGGCCTCGCCGGCGTCGGTGAGCTCGGTGATGCGGGACAGCTGGGCCTTGGAGTTGATGGCGCCCACGTCGGTGTTCTTGTCGAGCGGGTCGCCCACGCGGAGCGTCTCGAGGCGGCGCTTGAGGCGGCGCTCGACGTCCGCGGCGATGTTCTCCTGCACGAGCAGGCGCGACCCGGCGCAGCAGACGTGCCCCTGGTTGAAGAAGATGCCGTTGACGATGCCCTCGACGGCCTGGTCGATGGCGGCGTCCTCGAAGATGATGTTGGCCGCCTTGCCACCGAGCTCGAGGGTGGCCTTCTTGCGGGTGCCGGCGATCGAGCGGGCGATCATCTTGCCGACGCCGGTCGACCCGGTGAACGCGAGCTTGTCGATGTCGGGGTGGTCGACGATGGCCTGGCCGGTGGCACCGGCGCCGGTGACGATGTTGACGACACCCGGCGGGAGGTCGGCCTGCTGGACGACGTCCGCGAACAGGAGCGCGGTCAGCGGGGTGGTCTCGGCCGGCTTGAGGACCACGGTGTTGCCGGTGGCCAGGGCCGGGGCGATCTTCCACGCCAGCATGAGCAGCGGGAAGTTCCACGGGATGACCTGGCCGACGACGCCGTGCGCGCGGGGGTTGGTGCCGAGGCCGGCATACTCGAGCTTGTCGGCCCAGCCCGCGTGGTAGAAGAAGTGCGCCGCGGCGAGGGGGACGTCGACGTCGCGGCTCTCCTTGATCGGCTTGCCGTTGTCGAGGGTCTCCAGGACCGCGAACTCCCTCGCACGCTCCTGCAGGATGCGCGCGATACGGAAGAGGTACTTGCCGCGGTCGGCGCCGGACATCCGGCCCCAGGCACCGTTGTAGGCGCGGCGGGCGGCGGCGACGGCGCGATCGACGTCGGCCGCGCTCGCGTCGGTGACCTCGGAGAGGACCTCCTCGGTCGCCGGGTTGACGGTCTTGAACGCGGAGCCGCCCTGGCTCTCGGTGAACTCACCGTTGATGAACAGCCCGTAGGAGGGGGCGAGGTCGACGACCGCCCGCGACTCCGGGGCCGGTGCGTACTCGAACTTGGCCATGTCTTCAGGTCCTCGGATTCGGCGGTGTCAGTAGAGGCTGGGGGAGTCGTCGGTGACGTAGTCGGCACCGGAGTAGGCGCCGATCCGCATCCGCTGACGTTGCAGCAGCAGGTCGTTGAGCAGGCTGGACGCCCCGAACCGGAACCAGAACGGGTCGAGCCAGTCGTCGCCGGCGACCTCGCTCACCGAGACGAGGAACTTGATCGCGTCCTTGCTCGTGCGGATGCCACCGGCGGGCTTGACGCCGACCATCTCGCCGGTGAGGTCGCGCCAGTCGCGGACGGCCTCGAGCATGACCAGCGTCACCGGGAGCGTGGCCGCGGGCGACACCTTGCCGGTCGAGGTCTTGATGAAGTCGCCACCGGCGAGCATCGACAGCCAGGAGGCGCGACGCACGTTGTCGTAGGTCACGAGCTCGCCGGTCTCCATGATGACCTTGAGCCGGGCGCGGGTGCCGTCGGCGCGGGTGCAGGCCTCGGCGACCTGGGCGATCTCCTGGAAGACGCCGAGGTAGTCGCCGGAGAGGAACGCCCCGCGGTCGATGACCATGTCGATCTCGTCGGCGCCGGCCTCGATCGCGTCGCGGGTGTCCGCGAGCTTGACCGGCATCGACGCGCGCCCGGAGGGGAACGCCGTGGCGACGGCCGCGACGTTGACCGGTGCCTGGCCGAGGGCCTCTCGCGCGGTGGCGACCATGTCGCCGTAGACGCAGACCGCGGCCGGGCTCGGGGTGCTCGGGTCGGTGGGGTCGGGGTGCAGCGCCTTGGCGGCGAGCCCGCGGACCTTGCCGGGGGTGTCGGCGCCCTCGAGGGTCGTCAGGTCGATCATCGAGATGGCGGTGTCGATGGCCCAGGCCTTCGACGTCGTCTTGATCGAGCGCGTGCCCAGGGCGGCCGCGCGTCCTTCACAGCCCACCTGGTCGACCCCGGGGAGGCCGTGCAGCCAGCTCGTGAGGGCGGCGTTGGTGAGGCGGGAGACGCCGAGGAGGTCGCGGGCCCGGGCGGTCGCGTCGACCGAGGGTGCGGACGTGCTGGTGGTACTCACCACGGGAGTCTATCGGTGCTCAGACGGTGGTCAGGTCGCTCATCGCGGCCCGTATGCGGCCGAGGCGCTCGGCTGCGGTGGCGCGCGCGGCGGCGAGGGCGTCCGCACCGTCGACGGGCTCGATGACCTCGAGGTAGACCTTGAGCTTGGGCTCGGTGCCCGAAGGCCGCACGATGACCCGAGAGTCGTCCTCGAGGTGGTAGCGCAGGCCGTCGGTGGGCGGAAGCGCGTCGCTGCCGAGGGCCAGGTCGTCGGTGCGGGCCACCGCGAGACCGGCCACCTCGGCGGGCGGCTGCTCACGCAGACGGGCCATGACGGCGTCGATGAGGGACAGGTCGGCGACGCGCACCGAGAACGAGTCGGTGGCGTGCACCCCGTGCTCGACGGCGAGGTCGTCCAGCACGTCGGTGAGCACCCGACCCTGCGCCTTGAGCGTGGCGGCCAGCTCGGCGACCATCAGGCAGGCGCTGACGCCGTCCTTGTCGCGGACGTGGCCGGGGTCGACGCAGTAGCCGAGGGCCTCCTCGTAGCCGTAGCGCAGGCCCTCGACCCGGGCGATCCACTTGAAGCCGGTGAGGGTCTCCTCGTGCCGGATCCCTGCCTTCCTGGCCATCGCGGCCAGCAGCCGCGACGAGACGATGGAGTTGGCGAACACCGCGTCCGGCTCGACGCCGCGGGAGAGGATGTGGTGCCCGAGCAGGGCGCCCACCTCGTCGCCGCGGAGCATCCGCCAGTCGGTGCCGCCGTCGTCAGGCCCACCCTGGACCGTGAAGGGCACGGCGACGGCGCAGCGGTCGGCGTCGGGGTCGTTGGCGAGCACGATGTCGGGCCCGATCTCGCGGGCGAGGTCGAGGGCGGCGTCGATCGCGCCGGGCTCCTCGGGGTTCGGGAACGACACGGTGGGGAAGGCGGCGTCGGGCTGGCGCTGGGTCTCCACGGGGACCGGCGAGGGGAAGCCGGCCCGCTCGAAGACGCGCAGCAGGGTGTCGCTGCCCACCCCGTGGAGCGCGGTGTGGACGACGTCGATGTCGCGCGGGCTGTCCGGGGCGACGACCGACGCGGTGGCGTCGACATAGTCCTCGAGGACGTCGTTGCCGAGGGTCTGCCAGCCGTCGTCGGCCAGGGGGACGTCGGTGACCGCCTGGACGCGGGCGATCTGGCCGGCGATGTCGCTGTCGGAGGGCGGGACGATCTGCGAGCCGTCGCCGAGGTAGACCTTGTAGCCGTTGTCCTGCGGCGGGTTGTGGCTCGCGGTGACCATGACGCCGGCGTCGGCGCCGAGGTGCCGGATCGCGAACGCCAGCACGGGGGTGGGCAGCGGGTGGGGGAGCACGGCCGCGTGGCCGCCGCTGCCGACCGTGACCGCCGCGGTGTCGCGGGCGAAGACGTCGGAGTTGGTGCGGGCGTCGTAGCCGACGACCACGAACGGCTCCGGCTTGCTCTGGCGCAGGTAGGCAGCGAGGCCGGCTGCCGCACGGATGACCACCGAGCGGTTCATCCGGTTGGGCCCCGCCCCGATGGCCCCGCGCAGGCCGGCCGTGCCGAACTCCAGCATCCCCGAGAAGCGGTCCTCGAGGTCCGCGACGGCAGCTGCGTCGCCCTCCTTGGCGCGGGCCAGCACCTGCCCGAGCTCGACCCGCGTCTCGTGGTCCGGGTCGTCGTCGACCCACTCCTGGGCCGCGTCGATGAGCTCTTGCGCTCGGCTGTCCGCGGACCCGCCCTCGCTGCCGTGTCTGGCCTCGTAGCTCGCCTCGTGGGTCATGGGCACTGGTCCTTTCAGAGGGAGGCGACGACGGCGGCGAGGAGGCGGCCGCAACGCCCGGCGGCGGCCTGCCCGGCCTCGATGACCTCGTCGTGGGAGAGCGGCTGGTCGCTGATGCCGGCGGCGAGGTTGGTGACCAGCGAGATGCCGAGCACCTCCATCCCGGCCTGGCGGGCCGCGATGGCCTCCAACGTGGTGGACATGCCCACCAGGTCGCCACCGAGCACCTTGGCCATCCGGACCTCGGCGGGGGTCTCGTAGTGCGGGCCGCGGAACTGGACGTAGACGCCCTCGTCGAGCTCGGGGTCGACGCTGCGGGCGACCTCGCGCAGGCGTGCGGAGTACAGGCCGGTGAGGTCGACGAAGTTCGCGCCCTCGATGGGGGAGCTCGCGGTGAGGTTGATGTGGTCGCTGATCAGCACGGGGGTGCCGGGCGCCCAGGCGGGGTTGAGGCCGCCGCTGCCGTTGGTGAGCACGATGGTCGAGCAGCCTGCAGCCGCGGCCGTGCGCACGGCGTGCACGACCGAGCGGACGCCCTTGCCCTCGTAGAAGTGGGTGCGGGTGCCGTAGACGAGGGCGCGGCGACCGGTGTCGGCGATCGCCACCGACCGCATGGTGCCCGAGTGACCGGCCACGGCTGTCTTGCCGAAGCCGGGCACGTCGGCGTTGTCGATGGTGGCGAGCGTCTCGCCGATGCGGTCGCCGGTCTGGCCCCAGCCGGACCCGAGCACCAGGGCGACGTCGTGGCGCTCGGCGCCGCTGCGCTCGGCGATGACAGCGGCCGCCGCGCGGGCCACCTCGAAGGGGTCGGTCGCGGGGTCCGCCAGGTCGGGGATGGTGCCAGGCGCTCGGGAGGGGGTGCCCGTGGCGGGGCCGGTCTGCTCAGTCACCGGGGCAGACTACCGACGCCCACGGGGTGCGACGTACCGCGACGGCATGAGGCGAGGGGGAGACCGGCCGACGCGGCCGGGATGGTTGGATGGCTGCGTGAATGCGCCTCAGTCCTCGGTGGTCATCCTCGGCGGCGGGCCGGGTGGCTACGAAGCGGCACTGGTCGCCGCCCACCTCGGCGCGGCCGTCACCGTCGTCGACCGCGACGGCCTCGGTGGCGCAGCGGTCCTCACCGACTGCGTGCCCAGCAAGACGCTGATCTCCACGGCCGACTTCATGTCGCAGTTCGAGACCGCCTCCGACCTCGGCGTCCACCTCGAGGACCACGAGGGCGACGAGGTCGCCGACTCCGTGGCGGAGCTGACCGCGGTCAACCGACGCGTGCTCGCCCTCGCCGCGGCGCAGTCGCGCGACATCGGCCGCCGGCTGGCCGCCGACGGCGTCGTGGTGCTCGAGGGCACGGGTCGCCTGTTGTCGCCCTCGCGGGTCGAGGCGACGCTCGCGGACGGCTCGACCCGTGAGCTCGAGGCCGATGTCGTGCTCATCGCCACCGGTGCCACGCCGCGCGTCATGCCCAGCGCCCAGCCCGACGGCGAGCGCATCCTCACCTGGCAGCAGATCTACGCCCTGCCCGAGCTGCCCGAGCACCTCGTCGTCGTGGGATCGGGTGTCACCGGTGCCGAGCTCGCCCAGGCCTACCTCGGCCTCGGGTCGAAGGTCACCCTGGTCTCCTCGCGCGACCGCGTGCTGCCCGGCGAGGACGCCGATGCCGCCACCGTCATCGAGGACGTCTTCCGCAAGCGCGGGATGGAGGTCCTCGGGCGCTCGCGCATGGCCTCGGTGGAGCGGCAGGGCGACGGTGTCGTCGTCCGGCTCGAGGACGGCCGCGAGGTCACCGGCACGCACGCGCTGCTCGCCGTGGGCTCGATACCGCAGACCGGTGGGGTCGGACTCGAGGAGGTCGGCGTCGCGCTGCGCGAGTCCGGCCACGTCACCGTCGACCGGGTCTCGCGCACGTCCGTGCGCGGGGTGTACGCCGCCGGCGACTGCACGGGGGTCCTGCCCCTGGCGTCCGTGGCCGCGATGCAGGGCCGGATCGCGATGGCCCACGCGCTCGGCGACGCGGTCGCGCCGCTCAACCTGCGCGCGGTCTCCGCCAACATCTTCACCGACCCCGAGATCGCCACGGTCGGCTTCTCGCAGAAGGACGTCGACGAGGGCACCATCGACGCGACGTCCGTGATGCTGCCGCTGGCCACCAACCCGCGCGCCAAGATGCAGGGCATCACCGACGGCTTCGTGAAGCTGTTCGCCCGCAAGGGGGTCGGGACCGTCGTCGGTGGAGTCATCGTGGCTCCCCGGGCCTCCGAGCTGATCTACCCTGTCACCCTCGCCGTCCAGCACGGCCTCACCGTCGACCAGCTGGCCGGCACCTTCACCGTGTACCCGTCGCTCAGCGGCTCGGTCGCCGAGGCGGCCCGTCAGCTCCACCCCACCGACTGAGGCGGCCCCGCCCGGGGTGCCGGGGCCGCGCGTGGTCGGTAGCGTGCTGGAGCGGCACGTTCCCCCGTGCCGCCCGACGACACCGACCCGAGAGGCAGTGCCATGGCCGGCGGATGGATGGACAAGTTCAAGGACTACGTCAAGGGCAACCCCGAGCAGGCGGGGTCTGCCATCGAGAAGGTCGAGGACCTCATCGACCAGCGCACGGGCGGGAAGTACGCCGACAAGGTCGACAAGGGGGGCGACGTGCTGCGCGACAAGCTGGGCCTCCCGCCGCAGGCCGACCAGCCCGCGGACCAGCCGGGTGCCCAGCCCGGTACGCCGCCCGCTACCCAGCCCGGTACGCCGCCCGCTACGCCTGCCGGTCCTGGACCGGTCGAGCAGTCGGGTCAGGCGCCCTCGGTGGACAGCCCGGCAGGGTCGCCCGCCGAGCACGAGCCCACCTCGACGCCGACGGGCCAGGTCTCCGAGGAACAGGTGATGCCCGCGCCGCCGACTCCCGACGCAGTGCCCGGCACCGTGCCGGAGCCCGGGCCCTCACCGGTGCCCGAGCCGGGGCCGTCGCCCATCACTGAGCCCGGTCCGGCGCCCGTCCCCGAGCCGAGCCCGTCCCCGATCCCCGAGCCCGCGCCGGAGCCGGCGCCGTCACCGGACGGGCCGACCTCCAGCGGCGACCGGGACGCCGGGAGCACCCAGCCGGTGGAGGGCTCGGTGCCGGTCCCGGAGCCGGACACCAACGACCCGCAGGAGCCGGGGTCGCTCGAGGAGGGGGCGCTCGTCCCGGGCGACGCCGACCGGGTGGGCCAGCCCGGGGGCCCGATGGACCCTGCGGGGGTCGAGCCGACCCAGCCGTCGCAGCACCGGGACGGGCTGCCCCAGGGTGGCACGACGCAGCAGGGCGAGCCGCAGACCGGCGACGCGGTGCCCGGTGGCAAGCAGCCTGACGACGGCGGTCCCGGCCGGGGCTGACCGACCGGTGCGCGCCGTACCCGCACGACGAAGGCACGACGAAGGCTGCACGACGAAGGCCCGGTCCCCTCGGGGGCCGGGCCTTCGTGCTGCGTGGGCGGAGCCTTGTGCGCCCCGTCAGTCCGTCAGTCCTTGATCTCGGCGATGACGGCGCCGTTGGTGACCGTCTGGCCGACCTCGGCGGCGAGCCCGGTGACGGTGCCGGCCTTGTGGGCATTGATGGGCTGCTCCATCTTCATCGCCTCGAGCACGACGACCAGCTCGCCCTCGGCGACCTGCTGGCCCTCCTCGACGGCGATCTTGACGATGGTGCCCTGCATGGGCGCGGTGAGGGAGTCGCCGGACGCCGCGGCGCCGGCCTTGGAGCCGCCCGAACGGCGCGGAGCCTTCTTCTTCGCCGTCGAACCGCCACCGCCGAAGGAGAGACCGCCGGGCAGGACGACCTCGAGGCGCTTGCCACCCACCTCGACGACGACGCTCTGCCGCTCCCCGGACTCCTCGGGCAGCTCGGGAGCCGTGCCCGACCACGCCGGGATCTGGTTGTCGAACTCGGTCTCGATCCAGCGGGTGTGCACGGTGAACGGCTTGTCGCCCTCGGGGGCGAAGGCGGGGTCGGCCACGACGGCACGGTGGAACGGCAGGACCGTCGGCATGCCCTCGACGACGAACTCGGCCAGCGCGCGGCGCGAGCGCTCGAGCGCCTGGTGGCGGTCGCGGCCGGTGATGACGAGCTTGGCGAGCATCGAGTCGAACGCGCCGCCGATGACGTCGCCCTCGACGACACCCGAGTCGAGCCGGACGCCGGGGCCCGACGGCGGCTGGAACGAGGCGACGACACCGGGAGCGGGTAGGAAGTTGCGGCCGGCGTCCTCACCGTTGATGCGGAACTCGATCGAGTGGCCGACGGGGGCGGGGTCGTCGTAGCCGAGGGCCTCACCGTTGGCGATGCGGAACTGCTCGCGCACGAGGTCGATGCCGGTGACCTCCTCGGAGACGCAGTGCTCGACCTGCAGGCGGGTGTTGACCTCGAGGAAGGAGATCCGCCCGTCCTGGGCGACGAGGAACTCGCACGTCCCGGCGCCGGTGTAGCCGGCCTCCGAGAGGATCGCCTTCGACGCGCGGACGAGCTCGGCGTTCTGCTCGTCCGACAGGAACGGCGCGGGCGCCTCCTCGACGAGCTTCTGGTGGCGGCGCTGCAGCGAGCAGTCGCGGGTCGAGACGACGACGACGTTGCCGTGCTGGTCGGCCAGGCACTGGGTCTCGACGTGGCGCGGGCGGTCGAGGTACTGCTCGACGAAGCACTCGCCGCGACCGAAGGCGGCGACCGCCTCGCGCGTCGCCGACTCGAACAGCTCGGGGATCTCCTCGATCGTGCGGGCCACCTTGAGGCCGCGTCCGCCGCCGCCGTATGCCGCCTTGATCGCGACGGGGAGGCCGTGCTCCTTCGCGAACTCGACCACCTCGTCGGCACCCTCGACGGGGTCGGGCGTGCCGGCCACGAGGGGGGCGTTGGCCCGCGACGCGATGTGGCGCGCCTTGACCTTGTCGCCCAGGGAGTCGATGGCCTCGGGGGAGGGGCCGATCCACGTCAGCCCGGCGTCGATGACGGCCTGGGCGAAGGAGGCGTTCTCGGCGAGGAACCCGTAGCCGGGGTGCACGGCGTCGGCGCCGGACTTGCGTGCCACCTCGATGAGCTTCTCCTGCACGAGGTAGGAGTCGCCCGGGGTGGTGCCGCCGAGCGCCCAGGCCTCGTCCGCCACCCGCACGTGCAACGCGTCGCGGTCCGGATCGGCATACACGGCAACCGAACCGAGGCCGCTGTCGGCGCACGCCCGCGCGATGCGCACGGCGATCTCGCCGCGGTTGGCGATGAGGACCTTCGTGATGGGGCGGGGGCTCGGCTTCGTCGTCGAGTCGGGAGAGGGCACCATGCGGCGGAGCCTAGCCCGTTTCCCCGGCGGCACCCCCACCTGCCTGGTGTGGCCTCGGCGACACCCCGTGGGAGGTGGGCCCTAGGGTGAGCGGCATGAGCACGGACGAGCACGCCAGCGGGACCCGGGACGAGCTGACCGGCAGCGCCGTGGACGACGGCAGGTCGATCAGGCAGATCGAGGAGGGGGTCCAGCGCGACTTCTCCCAGTCGATGTCGTATGGCTCCTACCTCGGCCTCGACCAGCTGCTGGCGTCACAGCACCCACGCAGCGAGCCGCCCCAGCACGACGAGCTGCTGTTCATCATCCAGCACCAGACATCCGAGCTCTGGCTCAAGCTGATGCTGCACGAGCTGCGCTCGGCGCGGGCGCTGCTCGCGACCGATGACCTCGCCCCTGCGCTCAAGCGGATCGCGCGCGTCAAGCACATCCAGCAGACCCTCACCGGGCAGTGGTCGGTGCTCGCGACGCTGACCCCGAGCGAGTACGCCGAGATCCGCCCGTTCCTCGCCACGAGCTCGGGCTTCCAGTCCTGGCAGTACCGTGCGGTGGAGTTCCTGCTCGGCAACAAGAACGCCGACATGGTGCGGGTGTTCGACCACGACGAGACGGCCCGGGCGATGCTGGCCGAGCTGCTCGACGAGCCCAGCCTCTACGACGAGTTCCTGCGCTACCTGTCCCGCCACGGGTACGCCGTGCCCGCCGAGCTGCTCGACCGCGACTTCAGCCAGCCCTACCGGCTCGACGAGCGGCTGGTCGACACGTTCGCGGCCGTGTACGCGTCGCCGTCGGAGCACTGGGGCGTCTACGAGACCTGTGAGGAGCTCGTCGACGTGGAGGACAACTTCCAGCAGTGGCGGTTCCGGCACCTGCAGGTGGTGACGCGCACGATCGGGCACAAGAAGGGCACGGGGGGCAGCTCGGGTGTGGACTTCCTACGCCGGGCGCTGGACCTGACCTTCTTCCCCGAGCTGTACGCCGTCCGCACCCGCGTCTGACGGCTGAGTTCTGGGCCGGGTCGGGCGGTCCGGTGCCGGGTCAGTCCCGGTCGGGGAGCCAGCCGTCCGGGCCGGTGGACCCGGCGGCGTACTCCTCGAGCGGGACGTTGCCCTTCTCCCAGGCCTCGATGACCGGCGCCATCACCCGCCAGCACTCCTCGGCCGCGTCACCCCGCACCGTGAGCAGCTGGCTGCCGTCGAGGACCTGGGCGAGCACCTCGCCGTAGGCCTGCATCCGGGGCGCCGCGAGCGTGGCCGTCAGGGTCTTCTGCTCCAGGTCGAGCGGGTCGCCCTCGGCGTTCATCGTCAGCGTGAGCGACACGGCACCCGGCTTGAGGTCGATGGTGAGGCGGTCGCTGCCGGAGCTGCCGGCGAACCCGGTGGGCAGGTGGGGCACGTCCCGAAGATGGGCCACGACGTGCTTGCGCGGCGCCCCCAGCGCCTTGCCGCTGCGCAGCACGAACGGCACGCCGGCCCACCGGTTGTTGCGCACCTCGAGGGTCACCTGGGCGAGCGTCTCGGTGCCACGGCCGGGGTCGACACCCTCTTCTCCGACGTAGTCCGGCACCGTGCGCTGTCCGATCGTGCCCGCGGTGTACCGGGCGCGGCGTGAGGACCGCTTCGGGGAGCCGCCCCAGACCCGGGTGGCGCGCAGGACCTGGACCTTCTGGTCGCGCAGCTCCTGGGCGTCGAGGGTGGCGATCGACTCCATCGCGAACAGCGACATGATCTGCAGCAGGTGGCTCTGCAGCATGTCCTTGAGAGCACCCGCGCCGTCGTAGTAGCCGGCCCGGCCCTCCAGCGCCAGGTCCTCGTCGTAGACGATCTCGACCCGCTCGATGTGCTCGGCGTTCCAGATCGGCGCCAGCACGCGGTTGGCGAACCGCAGCCCCACGAGGTTGAACACCGTCCCGACGCCGAGGAAGTGGTCGATCCGGAAGATGTCCTCCTCGCCGACGATCCGGTGCAGCAGCGCGTTGAGGTCGGCGGCGCTGGCGCGGTCGGTGCCGAACGGCTTCTCCAGGGCCAGGCGGGTGGTCTCCGGCAGGTCGAGGTGCTGCAGCAGCTCGCACACCTTGACCGTCACCTGGGGCGGCAGCGCGAAGAAGATCACCAGGGGGCCGTCACCGCAGTGGGTCACGAGGGCCTGCAGCGCGTCCTGGTCGAGCAGGTCGGTCTTGCGGTACTCCGCGTGCCGGGTGACCTCGCGCGTCACCGCCGCGGGCGCCTCGACGGTGGAGAAAGATTCCTCGATCCGGGCCTGCCACTGGTCGGCGGAGAGGTCGACCCGGTCGGCGCCGACGACGCGGACCCGGCGTTCGCGCTCGACGGCGAGCAGGCTCGCGAGCCCGGGCAGCAGCAGCCGGTGGGTCAGGTCACCTCCTGCGCCGAGGATGAGCAACGTCGTCCCGGGTGCGGTGGCCATGCTCCCCACCTTGCCACCGGCTGCCTGAGCGCGCCGGTCGTGGGGCGCCGGTCGTATGGCGCGGGCGGCAGCGGAACGGTCGACGCGGCATACTCCCTCGGCATGGCCACCCAGGACGGGCAGCCGCGACGGCCGCGGCTCATCCACAGCGCCCAGGCGCTCGTCGACGAGGTCGTCGAGGTCGCGGCGCTGCCGGAGCGCGGCGGCAACGCGGTGGCGACGTCCTACAGCCGGTATGCCGGGGGAGCGGTCAACATCCTCGTGGCCGCAGCGCGCTCGGGCGCGGAGTGCGTGCACGCCGGGGCGGTCGGTACCGGCTCCAACGGCGACCTCGTGCGGGCGGCGCTCGCCGCGGACAGGGTCGCGATCAGCAGCCCCGCGGTCGAGGGCATCGACACAGGCATCTGCGTCGTCATGGTCGAGCCGTCGGCCGAGCGCACGTTCGTCACGACCCAGGGTGCCGAGCGCCACGTCACGGTCGAGGGCCTGCAGACCTCCTCGCCGCAGGTGGGCGACCTGGTCTGCGTGAGCGGGTTCTCACTCGTCGGGCGCACGCGGGACCCGTTGCTGGAGTGGGTGTCCGGGCTCGCCGAGGGCGTCGTCGTGGTGCTCGACCCGGGTGACGCGTTCGGTGGCCTCGAGGCCACGCTGCAGGACCGGGTGCTGGCCCGGACCACGGTCTGGACGAGCAACGCCGACGAGGCGCTGACGCTGACCGGGGTGCGCGTGGAGGACGACTCGGCCGCGGCGGTCGCTGCCCGGCTCCCCGCCGGGGCGGTGGCGGTCGTCCGCGACGGGGCGAAGGGGTGCCACGTCCACGAGGGCGGCCGCACGCAGTACCTGCCCGGCCACCCGCAGGAGGCGGTGGACACCAACGGCGCCGGCGACACCCACACCGGGGTGCTCCTCGCCGAGCGGGCCAGTGGCGCCGACTGGCTCACCGCAGCCCGGCGTGCCAACGCCGCCGGGGCCATCAAGGTGACACGCCGTGGACCGGCCACCGCGCCGACCTCGGCAGAGATCGACGCGTTCCTGGCAGCTCTCGCGAACGGCTAGAGCGCGCGGGGGCGGTAGGCCTCGAGGAGCCGGTCGTACATCGCGTCGAGGTCGCGGTCGACCCGCTGGCGGCTCTTGTCGGCGAGGTGCCAGGCGACCAGTTCGGCCGCCCCGCGACGGAACGGCACCAGCGCGCGCCAGCCGGGCGCGAGCGTCCGGACCTTGGTGTTGTCGAACACCATGGCGTTGGACTTGTCGCCGACCAGGGAGGCGCCGATCTCCTTGTCCTGCGCGGCGATCGCGTCCGAGGCCACGTGCACGATCCGGGCCTCCACGCCTGCTGCCGCGGCAACCTCCTGGTGGATCCGGTCCCAGTTCAGCGCCTCGTCGGAGGTGATGTGGAAGGCCTCGCCGATCGCCTGGGGGCGGTCGAGCAGGCGCACGAACGCCCGGGCGAAGTCCTCGTGGTGCGTCAGGGTCCACCACGAGGTGCCGTCGCCGGGGACGACGACCTCGCGACCCTCGAGCATCCGCTGCACCACGGTCCAGCCGCCGGTGAACGGCAGCAGGGTGTGGTCGTAGGTGTGCGACGGGCGGACGATCGTCATCGGCAGGCCGTGGTCGCGGTAGCGCGAGACCAGCAGGTCCTCGCAGGCGATCTTGTCCCGGGAGTACTGCCAGAACGGGTTGCGCAGCGGCGTCGACTCGGTGACGGGTCCGTGGGTGGGCGGGGTCTGGTATGCCGAGGCGGAGCTGATGAAGACGTACTGGCCGAACCGTCCCTCGAGCAGGTCGAGGTTCGTCGTCAGCTGGTCGGGGGTGAAGGTCAGGAAGTCGACGACCACGTCGAACGCGCGCCCTGCGAGGACGCCACGCACAGCGTCGAGGTCGCGGACGTCGGCGGTCAGGACCTCGGCGCCGGCGGCCGGCTCGTGGGTGCTGCTCGTGCCCCGGTTGAGCAGGGTGACCGCGAACCCCTCGGCCACGGCCGCGCGGGCGCACGCCGTGCTGATGACGCCCGTCCCGCCGATGAACAGGACGCTGCGGGCGGAGCCGGTGCCGCGGGTGGGAGCCATCCCCCAACCCTAGGCCGGGCCTCCTCGCGGCACCTCCGGCGTCGTCCGGTTGCTGCTCTAGCTCGCGCCGACAGTCGCGAGAGGTGGGAACCGGCTGGTTCCCCTGGCTGCGCAGCAGCCGTTTGCCACCCCTCGCGCCCGGCCGATCGGTCTGGTGGCAGGCGGGGTCAGGTGAGGCGGGCGAGGTCGGCGCGGCAGCGGCGCTCGAACTCGCCGAGCTCGGCCAGGGCGTCCTCGAGGTCGCGCCGCCGCTGCTCGAGGTCGGTCCGGCGCTCGTCGATCTGGTCCAGGACGTACTCGAGCTGGCTGGCCTTGCCGCGGGGCCGGTCGTAGAGGTCGATGATCGTGCGGATCTCCTCGAGCGGGAACCCGAGGCGCTTGCCGCGCAGGATCAGGGCCAGTCGCGTGCGGTCACGGCGGTGGTAGACCCGCGTGGTGCCGCGCCGCTCGGGGGAGATGAGGCCCAGGTCCTCGTAGTGGCGCACGGTGCGGTGGGTGACGCCGAACTCGTCCGCGACCTCCCGGATCGTCCAGCTGGGCGGCGACGCCGACGACGTCCGGTCGGACTGGTCGAGGTCGGGGGCTGGCATACCGGTGAGTATTGCTTTACGTTGACGTCAACGTCAAGAACCGGCGACGCGCCGCACACCCCACGGCACGCGCGCAACACCCCCACGGCACCACCCCTGACCCCACGAGGAGCACGCATGTTCGAGCTGTCCAAGGAGCACGAGGACTTCCGCAAGGTCGTCCGGGAGTTCGCCGAGGCCGAGGTCGAGCCGCACATCGCGCAGTGGGACAAGGACCACCACTTCCCGTCCGACCTCGTGCCCAAGATGGGCGAGCTGGGGCTGTTCGGGCTCGTCGTGCCCGAGGAGTTCGGTGGCATGGGCGACGACGGCGACTTCACGTCGCTGTGCGTGGCCATCGAGGAGCTGGGGCGGGTCGACCAGTCCATCGGCATCACCCTGTCGGCCGGCGTGGGCCTGGGCATCAACCCGATCCTGACGTACGGCTCGCAGGAGCAGAAGGAGCGCTTCCTGCCTGACCTCGTCGCCGGTCGCGCCCTCGCCGGCTTCGGCTTGACCGAGCCCGATGCCGGCTCCGACGCCGGTGCCACCCGCACCAAGGCCGTCCGCGACGGTGACGAGTGGGTCGTCAACGGCTCCAAGGCGTTCATCACCAACTCGGGCACCGACATCACCTCCGTCGTGACCGTGACCGCCCGCACCGGCACCAACGAGGACGGCTCGGCCATCCTCAGCGCGATCATGATCCCTTCCGGCACACCGGGGTTCACCGTCGAGCCGGCCTACGACAAGCTCGGCTGGCACGCCTCCGACACGCACGGCCTGACCTTCGAGGACTGCCGCGTCCCGGTCGGCAACCTGCTCGGCAACGAGGGGGAGGGCTTCAAGCAGTTCCTCAAGACCCTCGACGACGGCCGCATCGCCATCTCGGCGCTCGCCATCGGCATGAGCCAGCGGATGCTCGAGGAGACGACCGCGTACGCGAAGACCCGCAAGGCCTTCGGCAAGCCCATCGGCGTCAACCAGGGCATCTCGTTCCAGATCGCCGACCTCGCCGTCATGGTCGAGGCCTCGCGGCAGCTCACCTACAAGGCCGCGTGGCTCAAGGACGAGCTCGAGCGCGGGCGCCGATCGGTCAAGGAGGTCAAGCAGGCCGCGGCGATCTGCAAGCTCTACTCGACCGAGGCCGCCGTCACCGCGACCCGCATCGCCACGCAGGTGTTCGGGGGCAACGGGTTCATGGAGGAGTACCCCGTGGCCCGCTTCTACCGCGACGCCAAGATCCTCGAGATCGGCGAGGGCACCTCCGAGGTGCAGCGCATGGTCATCGCCCGCCACCTCGGCCTGCCGACCGCGTGAGCGCCACCACCAGCGAACGTCCGGGTGCGGACGGTCCCGAGACAGTGCGAGAGGGTATGCCGGTGAGCCGAGCCGACGACGCCAGTCCAGCCTTCGCCGTGGCCGGGGACGCCGGCGCCGACCCCAAGGTGGGGGACGTGCGCAGGCGGCTCGCGGCAGCGTACGAGGCCTCGGCCTCCGCGCCCGAGAAGGCGCAGGCCAAGCTCGACGCACAGGGCAAGCTCTACGTCCGCGACCGCATCGCGCTGCTGTTCGACGAGGGGAGCTTCGTCGAGGACGGCCGGTTCGCGAACGCCACGGCTACCGGGCTGCCGGCCGACGGTGTCGTCACCGGTCGAGGCACGGTCGACGGGCGCCCGGCGGTCGTCATCGCGAACGACCCGACGGTCAAGGCGGGTTCGTGGGGATCGCGCACCGTCGAGAAGATCGTGCGCGCCACGGAGATGGCGCTGCGCGAGGAGCTGCCGGTCTTCTGGTTCGTCGACTCCGCGGGCGCCCGCATCACCGACCAGGTCGAGATGTTCCCGGGCCGACGCGGCGCGGGGAAGATCTTCCACAACCAGGTCGCGCTCTCCGGCAAGGTCCCGCAGATCTGCTGCCTGTTCGGCCCGAGCGCCGCCGGTGGCGCCTACATCCCGTCGTTCACCGACCTCATCATCATGGTCGAGGGCAACGCGTCGATGTACCTCGGCAGCCCGCGCATGGCCGAGATGGTCGTGGGGGAGAAGGTGTCGCTCGAGGACATGGGCGGCGCGCGCATGCACTGCACCGTCTCGGGCGTCGGCGACCTGCTGGTCTCCGACGACACCGAGGCGATCGAGCTCGCGAAGCTCTACTTCTCCTACATGCCGACGAGCTGGCGGGCCGACCTGCCGACGTATGCGCCGGAGGAGCCCTCGAAGCCGCTGACCCGCCACACCGTCCCCGAGCGCGAGAGCCAGCCGTTCGACATCCACGAGGTGATCGACGGGCTCGTCGACGACGAGTCGTTCTTCGAGGTCAAGCCGCTGTTCGCCCCCGAGCTCGTCATCGGCTTCGGCCGCATGGCCGGCGAGACGGTAGGCATCGTGGCCAACAACTCGATGGTCAAGGGCGGCGTGCTGTTCACCGACAGCGCCGACAAGGCCGCGCGGTTCATCTGGCTGTGCGACGCGTTCTCGATCCCGCTGCTCTACCTCGCCGATGTCCCGGGCTTCATGATCGGCTCCGAGGTCGAGCGCGGCGGCATCATCCGCCACGGGGCGAAGATGGTGCACGCCGTCTCCTCGGCGACCGTGCCGCAGTTCTGCGTGGTCGTCCGCAAGGCCTACGGCGCCGGGCTCTACGCCATGGGCGGCCCCGGCTTCGCGCCCGACGCGACGATCGCCCTGCCGACCGCACGCATCGCCGTGATGGGCCCCGAGGCAGCGGTCAACGCGGTGTACGCGAACAAGATCGCGGCCATCGAGGACGAGGCCGAGCGTGAGGCGTTCGTACAGGAGAAGCGGCGCGAGTACGAGGAGGACGTCGACCTCGAACGGCTCGCCGCCGACCTCGTCCTCGACCAGGTCATCGAGGCCGACGCGCTGCGGGCCGAGCTGCTGCTGCGGCTGCGCTACTCGTCGAACCGCGAGCGCCAATTCGCGACCAAGCGCCGCGACGTCCCCCCGGTCTGACGCGGGCAGGCGGCGGCGGGTCAGTTGCCGCGGGCCGAGCTGGCGCTGCGCAGCGAGCGCCAGCTGATGCCGATCTCCTCGAGCAGCTCACGCAGCAGCGGCAGGCTGAGGCCGACGACGTTGCTCGGGTCGCCCTCGATCCCGGCCACGTAGGGCGACCCGAGGCCGTCAAGGGTGAAGGCGCCGGCGACGCGCAGCGGCTCGCCGGTCGCCACGTAGGCCTCGACCTCCGCGGTGTCCAGGCGCCCGAAGTGCACGGTGGTGGAGGCGGTGGCCCCGAGCGTCGCCCCGGTGCCACCGGCTCCCGACTCGCGGGTGTCGACGACCCAGTGCCCGGTGTGCAGGACCCCGGAACGGCCGCTCATGCGGGTCCACCGCTCGACCGCCTCGGCCACATCAGCAGGCTTGCCGTGGACCTCCCCGTCGAGCTCGAGCACGGAGTCGCAGCCGACGACGAGCACGTGCTCGATCTGGCCGGCGACGTCCTCGGCCTTGGCGCGGGCCAGCACGAGGGCGACGTCCTCCGGGGCCAGCTCGCCGTAGGTCTCCCGGGCCGCGGCCGTGACCGCGTCCTCGTCGACCCCGCTCACGACGATGCTGGGCTCGATGCCGGCCGCCAGCAGCAGCTTCTTGCGGGCCGGGGAGGCGGAGGCCAGGACGATGGTGGCGGTCGGGTTGGTCACGACCGGGACTGTAGCCCGACCCGGAGCGTCCTCAGCCGAGCTGGTTGTCGACGAAGCACCAGCGCCACGACTCGCCGGGCTCGAAGCTGCGCATGACCGGGTGGCGTGACTCGTGGAAGTGGGCGTCGGCGTGCTTCTGCGGTGAGGAGTCGCAGCAGCCCACGTGGCCGCACTGCAGGCACAGCCGCAGGTGCACCCAGGTCGTGCCGTCGCGCAGGCACTCCTCGCACCCGTGCGGGCTGGAGGGGGCCACGAACCGGTCGTGCGCGGCGGCGAGGTGCTGGCACTCGTCCTCGGCGCGCTCCACCGGGAGCATGGGCTCGTCCCGCAGGTCGGACGTGCGGCTCTCGATGCGGTCGAGCATCGACTCCTCGATGTCGAGCTGGTCCATGACATGGGCGAGCACCTCCTGGTCGGCCAGCCCCTCGTCACGGATCCGCAGGAGCTCCCTGCGCTCGGCGACGAGCATGACCATGCGCATGCGTCGGTAGGTCTCGCTGGGGGTCTCGGCGCCCTCGCGGCCCTGGCCGAGGCGTTCCCAGACGATGTTGGTGCGGTTCTCCGCGCGGGTGCGCAGCGTCTCGATGACCTCGGGGTCGGACTCGTCGCAGTCCTCCAGCGCCTTCAGGCCGGCGGCCACGGAGGCCTGAAGGATGGTGGCCTCCTGGAGGGCGTCCTCGCGCGGGTCCGGCCCGCGCACCCGCAGGGCGCGGGCGAGCAGCGGCAGCGTGGTGCCCTGCAGGAGCAGGGTCCCCACGGTCACGACCATGGCGATCCAGACGAAGACGCCGCGGTAGTGGGTGTCCGGCGGCAGCGTGAACGCGGCGGCGAGCGTGACCACCCCTCGCATACCGGCCCACGAGATGATCGCGCTCTGGGCGTAGGGCCGCGCGGTCGGGCTGACGCCCTTGTCGAACCGGCCGAAGAACCAACGCGTCGGGAAGACGTAGAGCGGCCGCAGCACCACCACGGCGAGCAGGACCACCACCGACAGCACGACCACGCGCCCCCACCCGAGCCCTGAGCCCGACACGTCGGTGACGATGCGGCGCATCTGCAGGCCGATCATGAGGAAGACGGCGTTCTCCAGCAGGAACTGCACCGACGCCCAGTTGATCCGCTCGCTCAGGCGGGAGGCGGCGTTCTGGACCACCGGCGACTTGTGGCCCAGCAGCAGCCCCGCGACCACGACGCTGAGCACGCCGGAGGAGTGGTAGTGCTCGGCGGGGAGGAAGGCGAGGAACGGTACGATGAACGACAGCGAGGTGTCGATCGCGGGGTCGGTGAACGACCTGCGGACCAACCCCACCACGAGGGCCACGACGACCCCGAACCCGACACCGCCGACGACGGCCCAGGCGAAGTCGCCCGCCACCGAGCCCAACGTCACGGCCTCGGCGGTCCCAGCCGTGGTGAACGCCGCGATCGCAGTGCGCAGGGAGACCAGCGCGGTGGCGTCGTTGACCAGGGACTCGCCCTCGAGGATGGTCACCACCCGCCGGGGGAGCCCTATGCGCCGGGCCACCGCCGAGGCGGCCACGGCGTCGGGCGGCGCGACGACGGCGCCGAGGGCGAAGGCTACGGCGAACGGCACGGGCAGCAGCCACCAGGTCACGAGGCCCACGCCCGCGGCGGTGAACAGCACGAGGCCGACCGAGAGCGCGATGATCGAGGACGTGTTGGCGCGGAAGTCGACCAGCGAGGTCCGGACTGCCGCGGCGTACAGCAGCGGGGGCAGCAAGCCGTAGAGGACGACCTGCGGCGTGAGCACCGGTTCGGCGATGAACGGCACGAAGGACGCGGCGATGCCCGAGACGATGAGGGCCAGCGGCGGGGGAACAGCCAGCTTGCTCGCGAGCCCGGCGATGGCGATGACCGCGGCGACGAGGACCACCAGGGTCAGGGCGAGTTCCACGTCGGCATCCTCGCACCCCGGCGCCCACCCCGCCGATGGCGCATCAGGGGGCGGACGACCGGGGTGGACGACCGGCTGGGACGAGCTGGTGGGACGAGCGGGTGGACGACCTGGGTGGTCGCGGGATCAGCCCTCGGCGAGCTCTCCCAGCACGGCCTGTCGCAGGGTGTCGAGGCCGACGCCGCCGATGTCTAGGGCCTTGCGGTGGAAGTCCTTGAGGCTGAAGGCGTCGCCCTCGCGCAGACGGACCTGCTCGCGCAGCTGCAGCCAGAGCCGCTCGCCGATCTTGTAGGACGGTGCCTGGCCCGGCCAGCCGAGGTAGCGGTCGAGCTCGAAGCGCAGCCACGCCTCGCCCTGGTTGGCGTGGGCGGTGAGGTAGTCCCAGGCCTTGTCGTAGGTCCACTCGCCGCCGCCGACCTCCTCGGGGGCCTCGAACCCGCAGTGCACGCCGATGTCGATGACCACGCGGGCCGCCCGCAGCGACTGGCTGTCGAGCAGGCCCATGCGGTTGCCGGGGTCGTCCATGTAGCCGAGCTCGGCCATGAGCAGCTCGGCGTAGAGGGCCCAGCCCTCGCCGTGGCCCGACGTCCAGGCCAGGATCCGGCGCCAGCGGTTGAGCAGCTCGGAACGGAAGACCGTCTGGGCGACCTGGAGGTGGTGGCCCGGGACGCCCTCGTGGTAGACGGTCGTGAGCTCCTTCCAGGTGCCGAACTCGGTGACGCTCTTGGGCACCGACCACCACATGCGGCCCGGCCGGGTGAAGTCCTCGCTGGGGCCGGTGTAGTAGATGCCGCCGGTCTGGGTGGGCGCGATCATGCACTCGATCCGGCGCACCGGGTCGGGGATGTCGAAGTGGGTGTCGGCGAGGACCGAGATGGCCTCGTCGGCCTTGGTCTGCATCCACTCCCGCAGCTCGTCGGTGCCGTGCAGCTGGTATCGCGGGTCGTCCTCGAGGGCCGCGATGGCCTCCTTGACGGTCGCCCCGGGCTTGACCTGGTCGGCGACGGCCGCCATCTCGGCGGTGATGCGGGCGACCTCGTCCTGGCCCCACCGGTAGGTCTCCTCGAGGTCGACCTCGGCGCCGAGGAACAGCCGCGACCACAGCGCGTAGCGCTCGCCGCCGCAGGCGTCGGCCTCCGGGGCCCGGTCGAGGAGCTCGGCCTCGAGCCAGCGGCCGAGGTCGGCATACGCCTCGCGGGCGGTGCCGACGGCGGACGCGAGCTCGGTGCGGGTGCCGTCGGTGAGCTCGGTGTCGTCGGCCTTCGCGCCCGAGAGCAGGCCCGCGAAGTAGCCGTCGTCGGCGGTGAGGTCGCGGCACTGCTGGATGCACGCCTGGACCTGGCGGCGAGGTGCCACGTCCCCGCGCCCGGCAGCAGCGGTCAGGCTCTGCTTCCACTGGTCCAGGGCCGTGGGCACCTTGGCCATGCGTCGGGAGATGACGCCCCAGTCCTCCTCGGTGGCGGTCGCCATGAGGTCGAAGCAGCCGCGGATCTCCTGCAGCGGGGAGGCGATGACGTTGAGGGACATCTCCTCCAGCCCGGCGGCGTGCACCTCCTCGGCGAGCCCGAGCCGCTCACGCATCGCGGCCAGCGTCACCCGGTCGATGTCGTCGACCGGCTCGGCGGACTCCAGCTTGGCGAGGGTCTCGCGACGCAGCCGCGAGGAGGCCTCCAGCCCGGCGGGGGAGAAGTCGTCGAGGTCCTCCTCGTGACCGGCGATCCCCAGGCTGGTGGCCGTGATCGGGCTGAGGTCGACGAGGGCCGCGAGGAAGTCGTCGGCGATCTGGTCGATGGCGGTGGCTGGGCGGGCGCTGGAGGTCTCTGGGCTCACCCGGGCGAAGGTACCCCAGCGCACTGACGACGTCACCGGAAATCCTGGCGGGAGATCCCGGTTGCTCCAGTCCCTAGGGTGGGGCCATGAGCGCTCGCCTCCTGTCCCTCAACATCGGCCGCGCCGAGCCCAACGCCGCGAAGAAGGTGGGGGTCACGGGCATCGGCAAGACGCCGGTCGACAGCGCGGTGCTGCGCGCCCCGGGCCCGAAGCACGGCGGCCTCGGCAGTGGTCTCGAGGGCGACTTCATCGGCGACGTCCGGCACCACGGCGGTGACCAGCAGGCGGTCTACGCGTTCGCCCGCGAGGAGCTCGACCGGTGGGAGGAGCGCCTCGGGCGCCCCCTGGCCGCAGGGCTGTTCGGCGAGAACCTCACCACCGCCGGCCTCGACGTCGACGGAGCCCTGCTCGGCGAGCGGTGGGCCGTGGGCCACGAGGTGGTGCTCGAGGTCTGCGGTCCGCGGATCCCGTGCGCGACGTTCCAGGCGCGGATGGGGGAGAAGGGGTGGGTGCGGCGCTTCACCGAGGTGGGCCGCTCCGGCGCCTACCTGGCCGTGGTGACCGGTGGCACCGTACGCAGCGGCGACGCCATCGAGGTCGTCTCCCGACCCGACCACGACGTCGACGTCGTCGTCGCCTTCCGGGCCTTCACCGGCGACCTCGACGCGGCCCGCAGGGTGCTCGACGCCGACGCCCTCACCGGTCCGGACGCCGACGAGCTGCGCGAGGTGGTGGAGCGCCGTACCGCGCGCTCCTGAGCGACCGGGCTGTGTGGGCCTCAGCGCCAGGCGGAGGCGCGCCAGGCGCCGGGACCCGGGGTGAGGGGGCGGCGGACCAGCCGCTCGCGCGAGGCCCACACCGAGGTACGGCGCGGGGCCGCCGGCTCCTCGCCGCCGGACGCGGCGGACAGCACCGCGAGCAGCGCGGCGATCTCCTCGGGGCTGGCGGCGCCCCGTACCAGCCGAAGCGGTGGCTGGTCGGTTCGGTCGTCGACGCCCATCAGAGTGGGATGTTCCCGTGCTTCTTGGGGGGCAGCGTCTCGCGCTTGCTCCGCAGCGCCCGCAGGGCCTTGGTGACGTTCATGCGGGTGTTGGACGGCGTGATGACGGTGTCGACGTAGCCGCGCTCGGCGGCGATGTAGGGGTTGGCGAGGGTGTCCTCGTACTCGGTGATGAACCGGGCCCGTGCCTCGTCGACGTTCTCACCGGCGGCCTCGGCGGCGGCGAGCTGGCGGCGGTAGAGGATGTTGACCGCGCCCTGGGCGCCCATCACCGCGATCTGCGCGGTGGGCCACGCGAGGTTGATGTCGGCGCCGAGGTGCTTGGAGCCCATTACGTCGTACGCGCCGCCGTACGCCTTGCGGGTGATGACGGTGACGAGGGGGACGGTGGCCTCGGCGTAGGCGTAGATGAGCTTGGCGCCGCGGCGGATGATGCCGTCCCACTCCTGGTCGGTGCCGGGCAGGAAGCCGGGCACGTCGACGAAGGTCAGCACCGGCACGTTGAACGCGTCGCAGGTGCGCACGAAGCGGGCGGCCTTCTCGGAGGCGTCGATGTCGAGGGTCCCGGCGAACTGCATCGGCTGGTTGGCCACGACGCCGACCGAACGGCCCTCGACACGCCCGAACCCGCAGATGATGTTGGGCGCGAACAGCGGGTGCACCTCGAGGAACTCGCCGTCGTCGACGACGGCCCCGATGACGGTGTGCATGTCGTAGGGCTGGTGGGGGCTGTCGGGGATCAGCGTGTCGAGGACGAGGTCGTCGTCGGTGACCTCGAGTGACGGCAGGTCGTCGTCGTCGGCGAACGACGGCGGCTCCTCGAGGTTGTTGCTGGGCAGGTAGGACAGCAGTGCCTTGACGTACTCGATCGCGTCGGCCTCGTCGTCGCCCATGTAGTGCGCGACACCGGACTTGGTGTTGTGGGCGCGGGCGCCGCCGAGGTCCTCGAACGAGACGACCTCGCCGGTCACGGTCTTGATGACGTCAGGACCGGTGATGAACATGTGCGACGTCTGGTCGACCATGACGGTGAAGTCGGTGACTGCGGGGGAGTAGACGGCCCCGCCGGCGCACGGGCCCATGACGAGCGAGATCTGGGGGATCACGCCGCTGGCGTGCACGTTGCGGCGGAAGATCTCGCCGTAGAGCCCGAGCGAGACCACGCCCTCCTGGATGCGGGCGCCGCCGGAGTCGTTGAGGCCGACGACGGGGCAGCCGACCTTCATCGCGAAGTCCATGACCTTGCAGATCTTCTCGCCGAAGACCTCGCCGAGGGAGCCGCCGAACACGGTGAAGTCCTGGGCGAAGACGGCCACGGTGCGGCCGTCGACGGTGCCGTACCCGGTGACGACGCCGTCGCCGTACGGGCGGTTCTGCTCCTGGCCGAACGCGGTGCTGCGGTGGCGCGCGTACTTGTCCATCTCCACGAACGAGCCCTCGTCGAGCAGCATCTCGAGGCGTTCGCGGGCGGTCTTCTTGCCGCGGGCGTGCTGCTTCTCCACTGCGCGCTCCGACCCGGCGTGGGCCACCTCGGCCACGCGGCGCTTGAGGTCGGCGAGCTTGCCGGCGGTGGAGTGGATGTCGATGTCGGAAGGGACGTCGGTGCCGCCGGTGGAGACCGGCGCGCCGGCGTCCTCGCTGACGGGATCGGTGGTCTGCGCCATGGCCGGGAGCCTAGCCTTGACCCCATGCGCGAACCGCTCCAGCGTGAGGCATTGCACGAGGCGTTGGTCACGTCGGGTTCCCGGTGGACCGACGTCGACGTCCACCGCGAGCTCGGCTCCACCAACGCGGAGGCGGCGCGCATCGCGCGGCCGTTCCACGTCGTCGTGACCGACCACCAGCAGGCGGGCCGGGGCCGCCTCGGCCGCACCTGGGAGACCCCTCGCGGCACCTCGGTGACGTTGTCGGTGCTCCTGCCCGCGCCGGACAGCGGCCGGGAGTGGATGCCGCTGGTGGCCGGGCTCGCGGTCCGCGACGCGGTGCGCGACGTGGCCGGGGTCGAGGCTGTCCTCAAGTGGCCCAACGACGTCCTGCTCCCGGCCGACGGCGAGCGCAAGGTCGGCGGCATCCTCTGCGAGCTCCAGCCCGGCGGCATCGTCGTCGGGATCGGGGTCAACGTCGACCAGGAGCGTGACGAGCTCCCGGTGGACACCGCCACCTCGCTGCGGCTCGCCGGCGCGCCCGGGGTCTCCCGCGAGGACCTCGTCGTTGCGATCCTCACCCACCTCGCGCGCTGGCACGGTGAGCTGTGCGGCGACGCGCACGCGCGGGCCGGCGTGCACTCCGCGTACCGCGCCGCCTGCGTCACGATCGGCCGCGACGTCGAGCTCCACGTCGGGACCGGCGACGTACGCCGCGTGCGCGCCACCGGTGTCGACGAGGAGGGCAGGCTCGTGGTCGCAGGGGGCGGCACGGAGTACCCGGTCGCCGCGGGCGACGTCGTGCACGTGCGACCCGCAGGCTGAAGGGGGTCCGGGCCCGACACGGGTGGTCCCGGACGGCGCGGCCCCCTCGCGCACGGCATGATGCGGGGTGAGGGGAGCGCGACGGTGCGCCCCGAGCAGCCCAGCCGTGAACCCTGCCCGAGGAGCCCGAGGAGGAGTCAGCCGTGTCCGAGGTCGGCCGACACCGGATCGTGCGCCCCGAGGACTTCGCCGCCCTCGGGCCGGACAACCTCGAGGCCCGCCTGCTCGGCAAGCCCGCGACCATGGCCCGCCGCGACGTCAGCCGCGGGGCCGAGGTGTCGCTGCTGTCGGCGCGCAAGTTCTGGCACGCCTTGGGGTTCCCGATCGTCGCCGACGACGACGCCATGTTCACCGAGGCCGACCAGATGGCCCTCATGGCCGTCGCGCGGCTGGTGCGCGAGGAGGAGCTCGACGAGCCCACCGCGCTGGCCCTGACCCGCGCGTTCGCCCGCACCACCGACCGCCTCGCCGTCTGGCAGACCCAGCTCATGGCCGAGGCGCTCGCCGCACCTGGCCTCGAGGCGGCGCTCGACGAGGCCGACGCGCGCGCCGTACCGGACCTCGCCGCGGCCAAGGCGGCCGCCCGCAAGCTCGCCGACATGGCCGACAGCCTCGAGCCCCTCCTGATCTACGCCTGGCGCCGCCACCTCACCGCCGCCATCTCGCGCATGCTCGCCGACGCCGACCCCCAGCAGTCGTCCCAAGGCGTACGTCGCGTGGTCGGGTTCGCGGACCTCGTCAGCTTCACCTCGCTGGTGCGGCGGATGACCGAGCGGCAGCTCGCGGTGATGGTGCAGCGGTTCGAGGCCCTGGCCACCGACATCGTCACCGCGCACGGGGGCCGGGTCATCAAGACCGTGGGTGACGAGATCCTCTTCGTCACCCTCGACGCGGCGCCCGCCGCCGCCGTCGCGCTCGACCTCGTGGAGACCATGGCCGAGGACGACCTGCTCCCCGACGTGCGGGTCGGCATGGCGGTCGGGCCGGTGCTGTCGCGGCTCGGCGACGTCTTCGGCACCACCGTCAACCGCGCCAGCCGGCTCACCAGCGTCGCGCCCGGCGGCGGCGTGCTCGTCGACGACGCCCTCGCCTCGGCGCTCGCGTCGGTGTCCGGGTTCGAGACCACCGCCCTGCGGCGGCGGACGCTGCGTGGCATCGGGACCGTGACCCCCAGCGAGCTCCGTCGCGCGGCCGGCGGCCGCTTGGGCGGGCGGGCGCCCGAGACCGTCGCCGCCACCTCCGCAGCCTCCACCCTGACCGACCCCCGGAAGGACATCCCATGACCTCAGCACTGGTCCGTGTCGAGCGGCACGGCGAGGGCGGCCACGTCGCCGAGATCGTGCTCGACCGTCCCGAGGCGATGAACGCCGTCTCCACCGAGATGGCCCACGCCCTCGGCCGCGCGACCAAGGAGCTCGCCGAGGACCCCACCGTCCGCGCCGTCGTGGTCAGCTCGACCCACCCGAAGGCCTTCTGCGTGGGCGCCGACCTCAAGGAGCGCAACTCCTTCACCGACGACGAGCTGCGCGCGCAGCGGCCGCTGGCGCGGGCGGCATACCGAGGGGTGCTCGACCTGCCCGTCCCGGTGGTGGCGGCCGTCGACGGCTACGCGCTCGGCGGGGGGTTCGAGATCGCGCTGTCCTGCGACCTGGTCGTCTGCGGCGAGTCGGCCGTCGTCGGGCTGCCGGAGGTGTCCGTGGGCGTGATCCCCGGCGGCGGCGGCACCCAGCTGCTGACCCGTCGCGTCGGGTGGTCGAGGGCCGCTCGCATGGTGTTCACCGCCGAGCGCTTCCCGGCCGCCGACGCCCACGCCCTCGGGGCGGTCGACGAGGTGGTGCCCGCCGGCACCGCTCGCGACCGGGCGCTGGAGCTGGCCACCACCATCGCGGGCAACTCCCCGGTGGGCGTGCGCAACGCCAAGGCGGCCATGCGGCTCGGGTTCGACACCGACCTCGACGCCGGCCTGCACATCGAGGACGAGCGGTGGGCGGCCACGGCCTTCTCGGGCGACCGCGCCGAGGGTGTGGCTGCTTTCAACGAAAAGCGTCCTCCGGTGTGGCCCGGTCGCTGATCTGGCCCCCGGTTGCCTACGATCACCCCCATGACCCGAGTGCTGCTGGCCGAGGACGACCCTGCGATCTCCGAGCCCCTGGCCCGGGCGTTGCGCCGTGAGGGGTACGACGTGGACGTCCGTGCCGACGGGCGCGCCGCCCTCGAGGCCTCCGCGGAGAACCCCGACCTCGTGGTGCTCGACCTCGGCCTGCCCTACGTCGACGGCCTCGAGGTCTGCCGCCGCATCCGCGCCGAGGGACGCACGGTCCCGGTCCTGATCCTCACGGCCCGCGCCGACGAGGTCGACACCGTCGTGGGCCTGGACGCCGGCGCCGACGACTACGTCACCAAGCCGTTCCGGCTGGCCGAGCTGCTCGCCCGCGTGCGGGCCCTGCTGCGCCGCAACCCGACCGACGCGCCCTCGACCAACGAGCTGGTCCGCATCGACCCCGAGGGCCGGCGCGCCTGGTTCCGCGAGGAGGAGCTGCAGCTCACTGCCAAGGAGTTCGACCTGCTGCGCGTGCTCGTCCGCGAGCAGGGCAAGGTCGTCTCGCGCGAGCAGCTCATGCGCGAGATCTGGGAGACCGCGTGGTTCGGGTCCACCAAGACCCTCGACATGCACATCTCCGTCCTTCGGCGGAAGCTCGGCGACGACGCCGCCCAGCCCCGCTACATCGCCACCGTTCGCGGTGTCGGTTTCCGCTTCGAGCGCGGCGAAGAGGTCTGACCCGCTGACATGCGCCAACAGCTGATCCGCTCGACCGTCCTCGCCGTCAGCCTGGCCATCCTCATCACGATGGCTCCCGTGGGTTTCGCGATCTGGCGGGCGACGGTGCGGGGACGGGGTGCCGTGGCCCAGTGGCTCGACGCAGGCACGCCGGCCTCGACGTCGATGCGCCTCGGCGGCGTCGTCATCGCCCTCGCCGTGCTCGCCCTAGGCGCGGGCGTCTATGTCGCGATCCAGCAGGCGCAGCGGCTCTCGCGGCCCATGACGCTGCTCGCCGACAGGGCCGAGCGGCTCGGCGCGGGCGAGTCACGCATCCAGCCGCTGCACACCGGCATCGCCGAGCTCGACCAGGTGAGCCAGGTCCTCTCGCGCAGCGCCCAGACGCTCACGAAGTCGCTGGCGTCCGAGCGCGACTTCGCCGCCGACGCCTCGCACCAGCTGCGCACGCCGCTCACCGCGCTGCTCATGCGGCTCGAGGAGATCGCCGCCACCGACGACCTCGAGGTCGTGCAGGAGGAGGCCAACATCGCCATCGCCCAGGTGGAGCGGCTCACCCGCGTCGTCGACGACCTCATGTCGCGCACCCGCCGCGGTGGTGACCAGCCCAAGGCGACCGTGTCGCTCGACTCGGTCATCGCAGCACTGCAGCGCGAGTGGCAGCCGGCGTTCGAGCAGGCCCGGCGCAGCGTCCGCGTCCACGGCGAGCGCGGGCTGGTCGTGCAGGCCACGCCCGTGGCCCTCTCGCAGGTCCTCTCCACGCTGCTCGAGAACTCCCTGGCGCACGGCCGCGGCACCGTCGACGTGCACGCGCGGCGCTCGGGCCCCTCGGTCGTCGTCGAGGTCAGCGACCAGGGCGAGGGAGTGCCGGCCACCATCGCGCCGCACATCTTCGAGCGTTCGGTCACCACCAGCGGCACCGGCCTCGGCTTGGCGCTCGCCCGCGACCTCGCCGAGTCCAACGGTGGCCGGCTCGAGCTCATCCAGGCCCAGCCGGCGATCTTCGCCCTGTTCCTCAGCGAGTCCGACGCCGGCTGACCCCGCTCTGCCCGCCGAGGTGCGCCTGGCCCACGAAGCTCCGTGGCCCAGGCGCATTTTCGTAGGCAGGGCAGGGGAGGGCACGGCCGGGCGGGGCGGACGGGGCGCGCGGGGCGCGCGGGGCGGCGTACCCGGTCCGGGAACTTTCGGCCCATGGGCCGGGAGCGGGCACGAGGCTCGGTACCCCGCCGGGAACTTTCGGCCCATGGGCCGGGAGCGGGCACGGAAGGGCGGTACCCCGCCGGGAACTTTCGGCCCATGGGCCGAAAGTTAGCCGGGGTGAGGGTGGCGCGGCGGATTGGAGAGCGCCGGGCTCGGCTCAGTCGGCGAGCGGGGAGGTGTCCTCGAGGGGCTCGTGGCTGAAGACGAAGCGGCGGTAGGCCCAGAAGCGGAACAGCGTGCCGAGCCCGATGCCGACGACCTTGGCGGCGTTCTCCGCGGCGAGGCTCGTGTGGCCGGGCACGATCTGGTTGGTGAGCCCGACGCAGGCGGCCTGGATCAGCAGTGCCACGCCGTTGGTGAGCGCGAACAGCATGGCCTCGTGGTGGACCGGGCGGTTGCGCCGGTGGCGGAACGTCCACATCCGGTTGCCGATCCACGCCGCGGCGGTCGCGACGGCGGCGGAGATGATGGTCGCGATGACGGCCCTCGACAGGACCCAGGTGCCCTGGCCGTGGAGCACGGTGGCGCGCAGGAGGTTGAACCCACCGATGTCGATGACGAACGCGACCGCGCCCACCACCCCGAACTTGATCATCTCGCGGTAGAGGACGTCGACGGTCCCGCGCAGGCGCGTGACGAGGGAGGGGCTCGCTGACACCAGTGGAGCCTATCGGCGGCCCCTGTGTGCTGCGTGCCGGCCACGCGCGGTCCCGACCGATGAGGTGGCGGCAGGGGTCCCGGCGGCGGCCGATATCCTCGCCGCGTGACCTCACCGCAGCGTGCTCCCGGAGGGTTCCCGGTCGTCGGCGTCATCGGCGGGGGGCAGCTGGCGCGGATGTGCGCCGGCCCCGCGGCCGAGCTGTCGGTGACCCTCAGCGTCCTGGCGGAGGCGCCGGACGCCGCAGCAGCGCAGGTCGTGCCGCACTCGCCGGTCGGTGACCACACCGACGTCGACGACGTGCTCGACTTCGCCAAGCACTGCGACGTCGTGACCTTCGACCACGAGCACGTGCCGCCGGCCGTCCTCGAGGCGCTGGTCTCGTCCAGGGTGCCGCTGCACCCGACCCCCGAGGCGCTGCACTTCGCCCAGGACAAGCTGGCCATGCGCGAGCGCCTCGGCGCCATCGGGGTCGCGTGCCCCCAGTGGGCCAGGGCCCGCACGGCCTCGGACGTCGAAGCGTTCGCCGAGCGGGTGGGCTGGCCGGTGGTCGCCAAGACGCCGCGCGGTGGCTACGACGGCAAGGGCGTGCGTGTCATCGACTCCGCTGCCGACGTCGCCGACTGGCTGGAGCAGGTGGGCTCGCCGGGCGCGCTGCGCGACGGCGTGCTGCTGGAGGAGAAGGTCGACTTCGTCCGCGAGCTGGCCGTCCTCATCGCGCGCAGCCCGTCCAACCAGGCTGCCGCCTGGCCGGTCGTCGAGACCGTCCAGACCGACGGCATCTGCACCGAGGTCCTGGCCCCGGCCCCCGACCTCGACGCCGACCTCGCCGCGGTCGCCACCGAGGCGGGCCTGCGGATCGCCGAGGAGCTCGGCGTCACCGGTGTCTTCGCGGTGGAGATGTTCGAGGTGCGCGACCCCGCGACCGGCGCGGCAGCGTACGTCGTGAACGAGCTCGCCATGCGCCCCCACAACAGCGGGCACTGGTCGATGGACGGCGCGGTGACGGGCCAGTTCGAGCAGCACCTCCGGGCGGTGCTCGACCTCCCGCTGGGCGCGCCCACGCCGCGCGCCCCGTTCACGGTCATGGCCAACGTCCTCGGCGGCGACTACCCCGACCTGTACCCCGCCTACCGCCACATCATGGCCAGGGACCCCGGGCTCAAGGTGCACATGTACGGCAAGTCCGTCCGGCCGGGCCGCAAGATCGGGCACGTGACCGTCAGCGGCACCGACCTGGAGGACCTGCGCGAGCGGGCCCGCCACGCGGCCGACTACCTCGCAGGAGTGATCACCGAATGAGCGACCAGCAGGCACCCCTCGTCGGGGTCGTCATGGGCAGCGACAGCGACTGGCCCGTCATGGAGCTCGCGGCGCAGGCGCTCGAGGAGTTCGGGGTGCCCTACGAGGCAGATGTCGTCTCGGCGCACCGCATGCCCGAGGAGATGATCGCCTACGGACAGCGCGCTGCCGACCGCGGCCTGCGCGTCATCATCGCCGGCGCGGGTGGCGCCGCGCACCTGCCCGGCATGCTCGCCGCCGTGACGCCGCTGCCCGTGGTCGGCGTGCCGGTGCCGCTCAAGCACCTCGACGGCATGGACTCACTGCTGTCGATCGTGCAGATGCCGGCCGGCGTGCCCGTCGCCACCGTCTCGGTCGGGGGGGCCCGCAACGCCGGGCTGCTGGCCGTGCGCGTCCTGGCCGCGGGGGAGGGCCCGTATGCAGCGGGGCTGCGCGAGGCCATGGCGCGGTTCCAGGGCGACCTGCGCGACCAGGCCCACGCCAAGGGCGCTGCGCTGCGGGAGCGCCGCACCCGCTGACCTCAGGGCTCGAGGGTCGGGATGTCCGACTCCCAGTAGGACGCCGTGAGCCTGGCGTCCCAGGCGCCGGGGACCTTGCTCAGCTGCTTGATCGTCGTCGACGTGCCGCGGTAGCCGAACACCTCGTAGACCCGGGCGACGTCGGTGCTGCTGTTCGTCGCCAGCAGGACCCAGGTGTTGCGCCCGCAGTTGTCGAGCGCCAGGCCGTCGAAGGTCCACGTCGAACCGCGCAGGAGCGTCAGCCTGGGGGCGAAGGCGCCGCTGCGCTTCATGGTGACGAGGTAGAGCGCGCCCTTCTTCGTCGTCATGAGCAGCGCGTCGACGGCCGTGGTGTCGTCCCAGGGCCGGTACTGGTAGGCCAGCGTCATCGCAGTCACAGCGCCGAAGCCGGCCTTGGCCCCCGCGGCGGCGACGGTCGGTGATCCCCAGGTCTTCTCGGAGACCTTGTAGCGGGCGAGGTTGCCGGTGCGCCCGCTGACGGCGTAGAGGTAGCCGCTCTTGGTCGACTCGGGATTGCGGTCCGACGCGTCGACCATCTTCGTGACGGCGCCCCAGCCGGTGCCGAACTTCTTCTCGGTGTAGGCCTTGGTCTGCTTGACGGTGTTGTAGTGCGTCGTCCCGAACACGAGCCGGTCGGTGCGGATCGCGAACTGCCTCGTGTAGAGGTAGCGGGGCGGGGAGTAGGTGCTGTCCCACTGGGAGCTGGCCCCCGCCATGGCGGTCACGTGTGCCGGGGCGGTGTAGATCCGCTCGGCGTAGGGCGCCTTGCTGTAGTCCGTGCTGTCGAAGACCTGCTGCGTGAGGTTCGCATCCGGTTCGACCGTGGTGGCCTCGAGGCGGCAGCCCGGGCTGCTGGGCGAGACCGCCGCCGTCGTCGCAGGAGCCGCGGCCGGCACGTGGGCGGGGGCCGCCGCACTCGAGCCGGCGGTGGCGAGCGCCGATGCAGCGAGTGCGGTCACTGCGGTGACGGCGGCCAGGCGGGCGCGGACGGACGTGGCGAGCACGGCGGACATGGGTTCCCCTCACGGTACGGCGCGGCGATCCCCCCGGCGTTCCCCTCGAACGCCCGTGTGCCGGGCCGGGCCCAGTGTGGCAGCCGCGGCGCCCTCAGCGGGCCATTCCGCCGGACCGAACTCCCCGCCACTCGATCTTGGGGCAGGTGTCCATGACGACCCCGAGCCCCGCCGCGCGCGCCCGCTCCGCTGCGGCCTCGTCCACCACGCCGAGCTGCATCCAGACCGCGTCGATGGTGAGGCGGTCCTTGTTGGCGATGGCGTCGTCGACCACGGCACCCACGTGCTCGGAGCTCACGAAGCAGTCGACGACCTTGATGTCGGTCCCGTCGGGGATGTCGGCGAGCGAGGCGTAGCCCTTCTCCCCGTGCACGGTCTCCGCAGCGGGGTGGACCGGGATGATGCCCTTGCCCAGCTCGACCTTGAGCCAGCGCGACACGTCGAACGCCGGCCGGTCCTGGTTGGACGACAGGCCCACCACCACCCAGGTGCCGGGGTCGGCCAGGAGCTCACGGACCAGCTCGGGGTCGTTCTGGTGCTTCAGCGTCATACCGGCAGCATCACACGTCCACCCGAGGGCGCAACCTTCGTCGGCGGTGCGTGCCCGGAGCCGCGCGCAGGCCGCGGCGGGCGGCGCTGTGGCCGCGGTCGGCGGCGACGTGCCCGCAGCGGGCCGCCGGCAGGCCCGGGCCAGGGCCTGGTGATCAGGCCCTAAGATCGTCCGCGGACCCCAACCGTGAAGGAACACCGTGAAGATCACCGTCGTCGGCCTCGGCAAGATCGGGCTGCCCCTGGCTGTGCAGTTCGCCAAGTCTGGACACGACGTCCTCGGAGCTGACGTGAGCCAGCCCGTCGTGGACCAGGTCAACGCCGGGACCGAGCCGTTCCCCGGGGAGGCGCACCTGGCTGAGTACCTCGCCGAGGTCGTGCCCGCCGGCAAGCTGAAGGCCACCACCGACACCGCCGCCGCGGTCGCCGAGAGCGACGCCGTCGTGGTCGTGGTGCCGCTGTTCGTCGACGAGGAGGCCCGCCCCGACTTCGGGTGGATGGACTCCGCCACCGACGACATCGCCCGCGGCCTCAAGCCCGGCACCCTCGTCATCTACGAGACCACCCTCCCGGTCGGCACCACCCGCCTCCGGTGGAAGCCGAAGCTGGAGCAGGGCAGCGGCCTGGCCGAGGGCAGCGACTTCCACCTCGTGTTCTCGCCCGAGCGCGTGCTGACGGGTCGTGTCTTCGAGGACCTTCGCAAGTACCCCAAGCTCCTCGGCGGCCTGTCCGATGCCGGTGCGGCCAAGGCCGTCGAGTTCTACGAGCAGGTGCTGCAGTTCGACGACCGCCCCGACCTCGAGCGCGGCAACGGCGTGTGGGACCTCGGCAGCGCGGAGGCCGCCGAGATGGCCAAGCTCGCCGAGACCACCTACCGCGACGTCAACATCGGCCTCGCCAACCAGTTCGGCGCGTTCGCCGCGAAGAACGGCATCGACGTCTTCCAGGTCATCGAGGCCAGCAACTCCCAGCCCTACAGCCACATCCACCGCCCCGGCATCGCCGTCGGCGGCCACTGCATCCCGGTCTACCCGCGGCTGTACCTGTGGAACGACCCGGACGCGACGGTCGTGCGCGCCGCCCGCGAAGCGAACGCCGCGATGCCGGCCTACACCGTGGGCCTGACCGTGGGTGCGGCCGGTGGCAGCCTCGCCGGCAAGAAGGTCGCCGTCCTCGGCGCCTCCTACCGCGGCGGGGTCAAGGAGACCGCGTTCTCCGGCGTCTTCGCCACGGTCGACGCGCTGCGCGAGGCCGGCGCGCAGGTCGTGGTGCACGACCCGATGTACTCCGCGGACGAGCTCGCGAAGTTCGGCTGGGACGCCTACACGCTCGGTGACCCGGTCGAGGTCGTCGTCGTCCAGGCCGACCACGCGGAGTACCGCGACCTGTCCGCCAAGGACTTCCCGGACGTGCAGGTCGTCGTCGACGGTCGCCGCGTCCTGGACGCCGACCGCTTCGAGGGCGTGCGCTTCCTCGTCGTCGGCCAGGCCGAGAAGGTCGGCTGAGGCATGGCGGTCCGGATCGTCGACTCGGCCGACGTCGCCGAGGGCGCGAGCATCGGTGACGGCTCGTCCATCTGGCACCTCGCGCAGGTGCGCGAGGGAGCCGTCCTCGGCGAGAACTGCGTCGTCGGGCGCGGCGCCTACGTCGGCACCGGCGTGCAGATGGGCGACAACTGCAAGCTGCAGAACTACGCCCTGGTCTACGAGCCCGCCGTCCTCGAGGACGGCGTCTTCGTGGGGCCGGCCGTCGTCTTCACCAACGACCACTTCCCGCGCGCCGTCAGCCCCGACGGCACGATCAAGACCGGCGACGACTGGGAGGCGGTCGGGGTCACCTGCCGCACCGGCGCGTCGATCGGGGCCCGCAGCGTCTGCGTGGCCCCGGTGACCATCGGACGGTGGGCCCTCGTGGCCGCCGGGTCCGTCGTCACCAAGGACGTCCCCGACTTCGCCCTCGTGGCGGGCGTCCCGGCCAAGCGCATCCGCTGGGTCGGCAAGGCGGGCGTCCCCCTCGAGCAGGACGAGTCCGGCACCTGGGTCTGCCCGCAGACCGGGGACCACTACACCGAGCACGACAACACCCTGACGGAGGCCGTCGCACCATGACCGAGTTCATTCCCCCTGCCAAGCCGCTGGTCGGCGACGAGGAGCGTGAGGCGGTCGACCGCGTCCTGCGCAGCGGCATGCTTGCCCAGGGCCCGGAGGTCAAGGCCTTCGA